>JAWOEO010000122.1:0-5734 GCA_046482755.1 Halohasta sp.
CCGACAAGGTCCGGTTTCCGTCGGATCTCGACAGCATCGAGGCCGCAGTCGACCGCGTGGTCGGTGACGAGACGATGGTTCCCATGCCGGTCGACCGAGAAGGTGAGTTCCACGACGACTTTGCGACCCTGCGGCGGAAACACGGCACCTACTGGCGGTGGGTCCGGCCGGTCTTCGACGGCCCCACGCGCTCGCAGGCCAACGCCCGCATCGAGTTCCGACCCTTGCCGGCCCAGCCCACCGTCCGGGATTCGATGGCGCTGACGGTCGCTTTCGCGGGGGCGATGGAGGGACTCACCCGGACCGAACACCCGGTCGCCGACCTGCCGTGGGAGGTCGCCCGCGACAACTTCTATGCGGCGATGCGGGACGGCCTCGACGCCGACATCACGTGGCTCACCGCCGACGGGGCCGAAACGACCGACCTCGAACTCGCGCTGACCGACCTGTTGGAACACGCCGCCGAGGGGCTCCGGGTGGTCGGCCTCGATCGGGAGGCCGTCGACCGCTATCTCCAGCCGCTGCAGTGGCGGATCGAAAACAGCCTCACGCCCGCGGGCTGGAAGCGCCAGGAGGTCCGCCGCCGGCTCGATGACGGCGACTCGCTGGCCGAAGCGATCCAGTCGACGCAGCGCAGCTACATCCGCAGGCAGGCCGAGACGCTGATCGACGGCGAGTTCAGCGACTGGTAGGGTGTGCGCTGGCCGTTGCCGTGGGCCGCGAGGGCCTGTCAGCACAACATCCAGCACACCAACTTATTTATAATATATAACACTCTCATTGGGTAGGGATGTCATACGAAATCAGTCGACGAACCACGTTGAAAGGTATCGGTGCGGCCAGTGTTACCACGGCACTCGCAGGTTGTACCGGTGGTGATGGAGGCTCAGGTCCGGACGTTCGGGTCGGCGTCCTCCAGCCGGCGACAGGCGACCTCGGCAACCTCGGCGCACCGATTCAGGACGCCGGCGCGCTGCCGGGGATCCAACTCGAAAACGAGGGCGTCGACTACGAGATCGAGATCCGCCGGGAGGACACCGAGACCGACCCGAACATCGGGATCGAACGCGCACAAGCGCTGGCCGACGCGGGCTTCCCGTCGGTGACCGGCGCGGCCTCCTCGGGGGTGACGGTCGCGGTCGCCGAGGACGTCTTTATTCCGCAAGAGGTCGTCGGCATCTCGCCGGCGAGCACGTCGCCTGCGATCACGGAGATGAACGGCGATTACCTCCTGCGGACCTGTCCGAGCGACGCGCTCCAGACACAGGCGATCGCCGACATCGCCTACAACGACGAGGGGGCCGAAACGGCCTCGACGTTCTACCTGAACAACGACTACGGACAGGGACTGAACGACGCGTTCGTCGAGAACTTCGAGGAGCAGGGCGGCGAGGTGTTCGAGGAGGTCGCCTTCGAGGCCGAACAGCCGTCGTACGATTCGCCGCTCGGCACGGCACTCGGCGACGAGCCGGATATGTTGCTCATCGTCGGCTACCCGGCCAGCGGCGAGCAGATCCTCCGGGACTACTACGAGTCCTACGACACCGGCGCGACGATCTTCGTGACCGACGGCTTGCAGGACAACGATCTGCCCAGCAACGTCGACAACTCCCTCGACAACGTGGTCGGCACGGCCCCATCAGCAACTGGACCGGGAGCCGACACGTATGCGGACCTGTATGAGGAGGAGTTCGGTGGCTCGCCCGGCGTGTTCACCGCACAGGCCTACGACGCGACGGTCGTTCACATCCTCGCTCAGCTCCGAGCCGGCGAACTCAGCGGCTCGGCCGTCAGCGCGGAGATCCGTGCAGTGGCGAACCCCGACGGTGAGGAGGTCGGCCCCGACAACCTCGCCGAGGCCGTCGAGATGGCCGCCAACGGCGACGAGATCCAGTATCAGGGTGCCTCAAGCGCGATCGTCTTCGACGAGAACGGCGACCTCAACGCGGTCGACTACGAGGTCTTCGAGTTCGATAGCGACGGGTACACCACTGTCGACCAGTACAGTATCGAATAACGTTCTTCCGGGGGTTGTCCCCCCGTTAGCCGCCGAGGAAGTCCTGTCTGACCTGCTGGTCGGCCAGCAGGGCCTCGCCGGTGTCCTCGTAGCGGTTCTGGCCTTGGACGAGCACGTAACCCCGATCACAGCGACGCAGCGCCTCTTTGGCGTTCTGTTCGACCATCAACACCGCGGTGCCGTCGTCGTTGATCGCATCGATCCGGTCGAACATGTCGTCGACGAGATCCGGCGCGAGGCCCGCACTCGGCTCGTCCAGCAATAACAAATCGGGGTCCAACATGAGCGCCCGCCCCATCGCGAGCATCTGCTGTTGGCCGCCGCTCATCGTCCCCGCGTTCTGCTTGCGGCGCTCGTCGAGAATCGGGAACCGCTCGAAGACCCGATCGAGACGGTCCTGTGGCACGTGATCGAGGATGTAGGCCCCCATTTCGAGGTTCTCGATCACCGACAGCGACGGAAAGACGTTGTCGTTCTGGGGGACGTAGCCGATCCCGGTACGGATGATCTCCTCGGGCCGCAGGCCACTGATCTCCTCGCCGGCGAAGTCGATCGACCCGCCCATGTAGGTCGTCAGCCCGAACACCGACTTCATCACCGTCGACTTCCCTGCGCCGTTGGGGCCGACAATGGTGACGTACTCCCCCTCTGCGACCGTGAGGTCGACGCTATCGAGGATCTGGAGGTCGCCGTAGCCCGCATCGAGATCCGAAACGTCCAGCAAGGCCATCAGACATCACCTCCTAGATAGGCCTCGACAACCGCCTCGTTCGAGCGGATCGCTGCCGGCGGCCCCTCTGCGAGCACCGATCCCTGATGCAGTACGATCACCCGCTCGCAGTGTTCCATGATCACGTCCATATCGTGTTCGACCAGCAGGAAGCTGTAGCCCCGTCCCTTGAGGTCGTGAATCCGATCCAGCAGTTTGGTTTCGAGCGACGGGTTGACCCCAGCCATCGGCTCGTCGAGCAGCAGCATCTCGGGATCGGTCGACAGCGCGCGGGCGAGATCCAGCAGTTTGCGCTGGCCACCGGAGAGTGTCCCGGCGTACTCCTCGGCGAGATGGTCGATCTCGAAGAACTCCAAGGTTTCCCACGCCCCCTCGCGGAGCTCTTCTTCCTGTTCGACGACCGCTCCTCGGGCTCCCGGCAGCACCGACCGCCACAGCGACTCGCCGCGTTGGCCTTTCGGCCCGAGCATCATGTTTTCGAGCACCGTCATCTCCGGCAGTTCGCGGGCGATCTGAAACGTCCTGACGAGCCCGTGGCCGGCGATCCGTTCGGGCGACTGGCCCGTGATGTCGGTGCCGTCGAAGACCACGCTGCCCGCGTCGGGGGAATGGACGCCGGTGATGCAGTTGAACGTCGTCGACTTCCCCGCGCCGTTGGGCCCGATCAACCCCGTGATCGTTCCCCGTTCGACGCCGAAGCTCGCGCCGTCGACGGCGACGATGCCGCCGAAGCGCTTTTCGAGCCCCTCGACCCTGAGAATCGCGTCGTCGACCGACTCCGCGGCGGTGGTCGGCTCGCCGGCAGACGACTCGGAGTTACTCATCGGCCTCACCTCCCGGCTGGCGGGAGAGATCGGTCGCCGCAGCGATCTCCTTGCGATCGCCGAACAGGCCATTCGGCCGGTAGATCATCAGCGCGATCAGGACGGTGCCGATCAACACCCACCGGAGCTCATCGAGGCTGTCGATGACGTAGCCGACAAGCGGCAGGGGATCGAGTGCCAGGAGCTCGACGCCCGCGTCGTAGATCGTCGGCGGCGCGCGGGCGTCGACGGTCGACCGGAGGATCGTTCGCAGGAAGCGGGGGCCCTCCCAGAGGAACGCCGCAAAGACGAACGCCCCGGCGACCGACCCCGTGTTCGAACCCGCACCGCCGACGATCAGCGCAACGAAGATGTAGAACGTGACGACCGGCAGGAAGCTCTCAGGGGTCGCCAGCGACCGGCTGCCGATCCAGAGAATGCCCGCCAGCCCCATCAGCCCACAGCCCAGCGCGAACACCTTGATCTTCGCAGCGTGGGTGTTTTTGCCGAGCGATCGAGCGACGAGTTCGTCCTCGCGGATCGCCTTGAGCAGCCGCCCGAACGGCGACCCGGCGATCCGCCGCAGGAGGATATAAAACAGGACGACGAACCCGATGAGCACGAGGGCATACAGCAGTCGGTTTATCACCGACTGGGAGACGCCGACGGACGCGCCGACCCCGTAGAACAGCTCGCCGACGGCAGCGAGGCCGGGCAGCTCCAGCAGCCACGGGACGACCGAGTCGACCTGTGTGAACCGAATGCCGCTACCGCCGCCGGTGCCGTAGACGGTCCCGCCGACCTCGATCTCCCGGAGCGTCCCCGAGGTGATCGAGAGCCGGACGATCTCCGAAAAGCCCAGCGTGACGATCGCAAAGTAGTCCGAACGGACACGGAGCGCCGGGAGGGCGATCAGCGCGCCGACCGCGGCGGCCGCCAGTGTGCCACCGACGATGCCGACCGGAATCGGCAGGCCGAAGCCGGCCGGCGAGCCCGCCGGATCGGCGGTGAGTATCGCCATCGTGTAGACGCCGATGGCCATGAACCCCGCGACGCCGATGTTGAACAGCCCCGTGTAGCCCCAGTGGAGGTTCAACGCCAGCGTGAGCAGGGCGAAGACGGCCGCGAAGAAGGTGACCGTCTGGAGGAAGCCGATCACCGAGTTCATCGAGACTCCCGAAACGATGCCGATGAAGCCGAAGACGATGTAGGTTACCGCGACCCCGCCCAAGAGGACGACGAGATCCGACTGCCACCGTGGGAGCCCATCCAGCCGGGATCGGAGTCGGTCGAGACTGCCGTTGAGACCGTCGACGCGGGCGTCGCTCATGCGGTGTCGACCCCCTCGAAGAGTCCCTCAGGCTTGTATATCAATACCAGAATCATCAGGACGAACGCGGCGACCTGATTGAGATCGGAGGGAATCCAGACCAGCGAGAGGTTGATCGTCGTCCCGATCACCAACGAGCCCGCGAGCGCACCGTAGATCGAGCCGATCCCCCCGAGAATGACCGCGGCGAACACCAAAAGGAGAAGGAACCAGCCGAGGTTGATCGTGATCTGCGATCGGTCGAGGACGATGAGATAGCCCGCGACGCCGGCCAGCCCCGCGCCGATCACCCACGTCGCGGTGATCACGCGTTCGGTCGAGATCCCGGTCACCAACGCGAGATCGCGGTTGTCGGACATCGCTCGCATCGATTTCCCGAGTTTGGTGTACTGCAACAGCAGATGGACGCCGACGATCAACGCGAGCGCCGAGACCACGAGCGTCATTTCGTGGAGGTTGATCGGGCCGACCGGCAGCCACGACGGCTCCCAGAACGGCGCGGAGGCGACGACGCCACGGGTGTCCTGTGTGTAGACGATAGCAATCAGATACCGGACCGCCAGCGCGACGCCGACACTCGCAATAAGCAGCGTGATGCCGTCGGCCCGGCGGAGCCGTTTGTACACCAGTCGGTCGATCGCCAGCGCGACGAGAATCGTCAACCCGGCTGCTGCAAGGAGGCCGAGCAGGATCGCCAGCGGCGAGGCGACGATGCTCATGCCGAGCGCGCCAGCGCTGGTCGACCCGTCGGCGTTCAACAGCAGTCGACTCCCGAAGCCGGCGGCCCCGATGCCGCCGAGCAGATAGGCGACCGTCCAGCCGCTGAACGCGCCGACGCCGATGTACCACTTCCC
>JAWOEO010000108.1:0-5888 GCA_046482755.1 Halohasta sp.
ACCCAGACGGGACGGCTACACACCAAGGAATCGTGACCAAGGTCGGATCTGAAGGCCGCGTTCGGGTCACTTGCGGACTGCAACACCCGATCTCCCTTGTGGTGCCGCCGGATATGGCGACACCCGTTGAGGGAGAGCGCGTCACCGTCAGGATCTCTTCGAGAGAACCGGTCCGTGCACGACTCGTCGACGAACCCACACCGGGGTTCGACGTCGAATGCATGGACCTCTCGGCCGCCCTCAGCGACGAATCGGGGCTACGGATCGCCGCCTCCGAGTACGGGGAGGAACTCTCCCACGCTCGGCTCGGCGACCTCCTGCCGCAGTTGGCAGGGGAGATGTCCGTCGCCTTCGGTTCGCCCGGTAGAGGGCTGCCGGAAATACTCGGGCTCGAACCCGAGGCAGTCTCGGCCGCAGTCGCGGCACAGGGACACGTCGACTCCTACCGGGGGTTCGACCGCTGGCTCAATACGATTCCGCGACAGGGCAGCGAGACGGTGCGAACGGAGGAAGCGATGTTCGCGTCGCTCGGCTGTCTCACGCTCACGGAGTAAACACATGCCACAACCAAGCAGACCACGCAAAGGCTCACTGGGCTACGGCCCGCGAAAGCGTGCGACCTCGGAGGTCCCACGCATTCGCTCGTGGCCAGACGACGACGGAGCAGCGGCTCCACAGGGCTTTGCCGGCTACAAGGCCGGAATGACCCACGTTGTCATGGTCAACGACGAGGCAGACTCGCCGCGTGAAGGAATGGAAGAGTCCGTTCCTGTCACCGTCGTCGAGGTGCCTCCGATGCGGGCAGTCGCCCTCCGAGCCTACGAAGACACGGCGTACGGACAGAAGCCGATCACCGAGGTCTGGGCCACCGAGTTCGACGACGAACTCGACCGCGCCCTCGATCTCCCGGCCGAAAACACCTTCGAGGCGGACTCGGAGGCCCTTCGGGACCTCGTCGACGACGGTGCGGTGGACGATCTGCGGCTGATCACCCACACCGTCCCCGGCGAACTCGCAACCGTCCCGAAGAAGAAACCCGACATCATGGAGACCCGCGTCGGCGGCGGCTCGCTTTCCGAGCGTGCCGACTTCGCACTCGAACTGCTCGAAGACGGCGGCGAACACAGCGTCGACGACGTCTTCCGCGCCGGCGAGTATCTCGATGTCTCGGGGATCACCAAAGGCAAGGGAACCCAGGGTCCCGTCAAGCGATGGGGCGTCCAGAAGCGGAAGGGCAAACACGCCCGTCAGGGCTGGCGTCGACGGATCGGCAACCTCGGTCCGTGGAACCCCTCGCGGGTTCGCTCGACGGTTCCCCAGCAAGGACAGACCGGCTACCACCAGCGAACCGAACTCAACAAGCGCCTGATCGACATCGGTGAGGGCGACGAGGCGAGCGTTGACGGCGGCTTCGTCAACCACGGCGAGGTCGACGGCGACTACATCCTCGTGAAGGGTTCGCTGCCGGGGCCGAACAAACGGCTGCTGCGGTTCCGCCCGGCCATCCGGCCGAACGACACCCCGCGCCTCGATCCCGAGGTTCGGCACGTCTCGACCGCATCCAACCAAGGATAATCATGCAGGCAACAGTACGCGACCTGAACGGCGAGGACGCCGGCTCGATCGAGCTCCCCGAGGTCTTCGAGACCCACTTCCGTCCGGATCTCATCCAGCAGGCGGTCGTCGCCGCACAGGCAAACCGGAAACAGGCCTACGGTGCAGACGAGTTCGCCGGGCTGCGAACGCCCGCCGAGTCCCTCGGCAGCGGCCGCGGGATGTCCCACGACCCCCGACAGGACGGTCGTGCACGCCGCGTTCCCCACGCCGTCAGTGGTCGACGCGCACACCCACCGAAGGCCGAAAAGGACCAGGGCAAAACGATCAACAAAAAGGAGCGCCAGCTCGCCACGCGATCGGCGCTCGCCGCAACCGCCGACGCCGAGCGCGTCGCCGACCGCGGCCACCAGTTCGACGATGACCTCGAGCTCCCGCTCGTCGTGAGCGACGAGTTCGAGGACCTCGTCAAGACCAAGGAGGTCGTCGACCTGCTCGAATCCCTCGGCGTCGAGGCCGACATCGAGCGCGCCGAAGACGGCAAGAAGGTACGTGCGGGACGCGGGACGACCCGTGGCCGCAAGTACCAGCAGCCCAAATCGATCCTCTTCGTGACGGGCGACGAGCCCTCGACGGCCGCCCGCAACCTCGCGGGTGCCGACGTGGCGACCGCCCACGACGTCAACGTCGAGGATCTCGCCCCCGGCACGCATGCCGGCCGGCTGACGATCTTCACCGAAAGCGCCATCGAGGAGGTGGCCGACCGATGAGCTCGATTCTTCACCACCCGCTTGTGACCGAGAAGGCGATGAACGAGATGGACTTCGACAACAAGCTCCAGTTCATCACCCACGTCGACGCCACCAAGCCGGAGATCGCCACGGAAGTCGAGGACCGCTACGACGTGACCGTCGAGAACATCACGACGCAGATCACGCCGAAAGCACAGAAGAAGGCGACGCTCACGCTGAGCGACGACGACGATGCGACCGAAGTCGCCTCACGGATCGGGGTGTTCTAAATGGGACGACGAATTCAGGGACAACGACGCGGTCGTGGCGGCCCGACGTTCCGGGCCCCATCCCACCGCTACAAAGCAGAGCTCTCGCACAAGAAAAGCGAAGAACACGACACCATCTCCGGCGAGGTCGTCGACATCGAACACGACCCCGCCCGGAGTGCGCCGCTTGCGGACATCGAGTTCGAGGACGGCGATCGCCGGCTCGTCCTCGCCCCCGAGGGCATCGCGGTCGGCGAGACGATTCAGGTCGGCGTCAGCGCGGAGATCAAACCCGGCAACACGCTGCCGCTGGGGGAGATTCCCGAGGGCGTGCCGGTCTGTAACGTCGAGAGTTCCCCCGGTGACGGCGGGAAGTTCGCCCGGTCGACGGGCGTCTCGGCGCAGCTGATGACACACGACCGCGATATCGCGGTCGTCCAGCTGCCGAGCGGCGAGGTCAAACGGCTCAACCCCGACTGTCGCGCCACCATTGGCGTGGTCGCCGGCGGTGGCCGAACCGAAAAGCCGTTCGTCAAAGCCGGCAACAAGTACCACAAGATGAAAGCACGGGGAACGAAGTACCCGCGTGTCCGAGGGGTTGCCATGAACGCGATCGACCACCCCTTCGGTGGCGGTGGCCGCCAGCACCCCGGCAAACCGAAATCCGTCTCGCGGGACGCCCCGCCGGGACGGAAGGTCGGCGACATCGCCTCGAAGCGAACCGGACGCGGCGGCAAAGGAGGACGTGACTAATGAGCAGCACAGAATACCGAACCGGCCGAGAGGGCGAGTTCACATACCGCGGTTACGATCTCGACGAGCTCCAGGCAATGGATCTCGACGAGGTGGCAGAACTGCTCCCCGCTCGACAGCGGCGAACCATTCTCCGTGGGCTCTCGGAGGAACACCAGAAGCTCCTCGAGAAGATCGAGGACAAGACCGCCGAGGGGACGGCCAACGATCCGGTCCGCACCCACCTGCGTGACATGCCGGTCCTGCCCGAATTCGTCGGGCTGACGTTCGCCGTCTACAACGGCCAGAGCTTCGAGCGCGTCGAGGTCGAACCCGAGATGATCGGCCACTACCTCGGCGAGTTCCAACTCACCCGCACCTCGGTCGAACACGGACAGGCCGGGATTGGCGCGACCCGTTCATCGAAGTTCGTGCCGCTCAAGTAAACCATGGGAATCAACTACAGCGTCGAGGCCGATCCCGACACCACCGCGAAAGCGATGCTCCGGGAGCGGCCCATCAGCCTGAAGCACAGCAAGGCCATCTCGAAGGCCATCAAAGGCATGACCGTAGAGGAGGCCGAAGCCTACCTCGACGGTGTGATCGACGGCGAGCAGTCGGTGCCGTTCAAACAGCACAACACCGGCGTCGGTCACCGCTCGGATATCGACGGCTGGGACGCCGGTCGCTACCCCGAGAAGGCAGCCAAGGACTTCCAGCGGCTGCTGGAGAACGCCCGCAACAACGGCGAGAATCAGGGGTTCGACGGCCCCGAGATGGTGATCACACACGTCGCCCCCCACAAGGTGGGCGAACAGCCCGGTCGACAGCCCCGTGCGTTCGGCCGTGCCAGCGGGTGGAACACCACGCTCTGTGACGTCGAACTGATCCTCGAAACTCCGGAGGCGGATAACTAATGGCAGACGAACAGCAGTTCATCGAAAACGGCCTGCAGCGCGCCCAGATCGACGAGTTCTTCGGCGACGAGCTCGGCCGCGCAGGCTACGGCGGCATGGACATCGCCAAAACCCCGATGGGAACCCAGATCGTCCTCAAGGCCGAAAAGCCGGGGATGGTCATCGGGAAAGGCGGCAAGAACATTCGGAAGATCACCTCCGAACTCACCGAACGGTTCGGGATGGACGACCCACAGATCGACGTCCAGGAAGTCGAGGAGCCGGACCTCAACGCCCGGATCGTCGCCGATCGACTGGCCAACGCCCTCGAGCGTGGCTGGTACTTCCGAAAGGCGGGCCACACCACCATCGACCGCATCATGGACGCCGGCGCACTCGGTGCCGAGATCGTCCTCAGCGGCAAGGTGACCGGTGCCCGCTCACGCGTTGAAAAGTTCAACCGCGGCTACATCAAACACAACGGCGAACCCGCCCAGAGCGTCGTCGACGAGGGCCAGGGCGTCGCCGTGATGAAGCTCGGGACGATCGGCGTCACCGTCAAGATCATCCCGCCGGGAGCCACCCTGCCGGACGACTTCGAGATCCACGACGACGTGGCTGTCGACGACGTCGAGCAGGCCGACGACGGCGAGAGCGTCGAGTCGCTGCTCGCCGAGGAACCCGACGAAGTGCCGGAAGCCGCCGAGGCCGAGCCGGCAGACGACGTCGAGGTGCCCGACGAGGACCCCGCGGAGGTCATCGACGAGGAAATCGTCGAGGAAGTCATCGACGACGAGGCTGCTGCCTCGGACGACGAGGAGGCCGAGGAGGCCGAAAGCGACGAGGACGAGGCTGACGCGGACGCCGACGCAGCCGACGATGCCGAGGAACTCGACGAGGACGTTGCCGAGGAGGCAGCCGATCTCGTCGCCGAGATGGAAGACGAAGACGACGAGGAGGTCGATAACTGATGGCGATTTCGTCGCCGACGGCCTCGATGAAGTCGGTCATCAGGACCTGACGGGCAAGACGCGCGCGCAGACCAGCCGTGCCCTGGTCAGCCGGAAGCGACACGCCGAGCTGATCCGAAAGCATCGTGGAAAGACCCTCGAGGGCCTCGCGGGCCTCGATGTCCTCATCGTGGTCGGATGACGTCAGGAACCGGAGGGCTACCTCGGAGGGCACACCGGTCCCCAGGATGACGCCGATGGCACCGGCCCCTTCCTGACTCCCTTTCTCGGCGATCTGATCCAGCTCCGTCAGGGAAAGCTTCCCGGCCTCCACCTCGGCCACGATCTCCTCGCGCTTAGCGGCCGGGAAGATCGGGCGGAGGGCCTCACGCGCGACAACGGCCAGTGCCGTGTTCCGCCGGGGCGGCTGCTGGCCCGGTCGCATCCCGATACCCCCCTCCTCGAACTCGATCAGGGCGTCCTTGGCGTCGGACTGAGCCAGCGGCACGTAGATCAACAGACGGGGCGGCGTCACCGATTTGGCCCAGAGCGGCTCCAGCTCGTGGCGGAGCCAGATGAAGCCGCGCTCAGGATCGTAACAGTGAATCGCTGCGGCGCCTACGTCCTCGGGTTGCAGGTCATCGACGACCTCCTTGTAGACCTTCCCCGGATCGTACCAGACCACGGTGCCGTGGGTACTGATTTGTTGGCTCAGCGCATCAAGCAGAGCTTGTGTGACCATTGCCATGTCGTGAG
>JAWOEO010000160.1:0-5902 GCA_046482755.1 Halohasta sp.
CTGGTCGACCGCGGCCACGAGGTGACGGTACTGGCCCGGAACCCCGATGCCGCGGCGTTGCCAGCGGGCGTCGAAACCGTCTCCGGGGACATTACTGCGTACGACTCGATCGAAGCCGCCGTCGAGGGACAGGACGTCGTCGTCAACCTCGTCGCACTCTCGCCGCTGTTCAAACCGACGGGGGGCGACGAGATGCACGACGAGGTCCACCGCCACGGCACGGAGAACCTTGTCGCGGCCGCCGAGGCCGGCGGCGTCGAGCGGTTCGTCCAGATGAGCGCACTCGGTGCCGACCCGGAGGGATCGACCGCCTACATCCGGGCGAAGGGGCAAGCCGAAGAGCACGTCCGGGAGTCGGAACTCGACTGGGTGATCGTCCGGCCCTCGGTCGTCTTCGGCGAGGGCGGGGAGTTCGTCTCCTTTACCAAGAAGCTCAAGGGGATGTTCGCGCCGGGGCTGCCGGTCTACCCGCTGCCCGGCGGCGGCAAGACGCGGTTCCAACCCATCCACGTCGACGACCTCGTCGATATGTTGGCCGACGCCGTCGTCGACGACGCCCACGTCGGCGAAACCTACGAACTCGGCGGCCCCGAACAACTCACTCTCCGGGAGATCACGAACATGGTCTACGACGCGGCGGGAAAATCCGTCTCTATCGTCTCGGTGCCGATGCCACTGGCCGGGGTCGGGCTCACCCTCGGCGGCAAGCTCCCCGGCTTCCCGATGGGTGCCGACCAGTACCGCTCGCTGCGGTTCGACAACACCACCGACGACAACGATATCGCGGCATTCGACCGGTCGACCGGCGACCTCACCTCGCTGGGCTCGTATCTCGGCGTGGCCTGACCCGTCGGTCGACCGGACCGTTCGACGCGTCGACCCGTTCGCGCGCGAACCGGTCGACCGGCCGGAGTGTCGGACGGAGAGCCGACAACTGGTAGTTATTGGCGTGCTACTCCGTCGACGGACGTATTATAATCACTTCCTACCGTTCCGAATACGGGTGTTGTTTATGCGAGTAGTTCGGGGGTTTTGAGGGTCCGAAACCCCGATACAACGAGGTTTCGGGATACATACGAAAACCGACCTCATCACAAGCCTTATATTCATCTTCCAACTGTATACGTCCCAATGGCAAGGGGAGAACACAGATGAAACTCGCAATGATCGGCTTCGGCCAAGCCGGGGGGAAGATCGTCGATCGATTCCTCGAGTACGACGCCGAAACCGGGTCCAACATCGTTCGGGCGGCCGTCGCGGTCAACTCCGCGAAGGCCGACCTCATGGGGTTACAGCACATTCCCGAAGAAAACCGTGTGCTCATCGGCCAGTCGCGGGTCAAAGGCCACGGTGTCGGGGCGGACAACGAACTCGGCGCGGAGATCGCCGAGGAGGACATCGACGAGATCCAAGGCTCGATCGATTCGATCCCGGTCCACGAAGTCGACGCCTTCCTCGTCGTCGCAGGACTCGGCGGCGGCACCGGCTCCGGTGGCGCGCCCGTGATCGCCAAACACCTCAAACGGATCTACACCGAGCCCGTCTACGGGATGGGCGTCCTGCCGGGCAGCGACGAGGGTGGGATCTACACCCTCAACGCCGCCCGATCCTTCCAGACGTTCGTCCGGGAGGTCGACAACCTGCTCGTCTTCGACAACGACGCCTGGCGGAAGACCGGCGAATCAGTCCAAGGCGGCTACGCCGAAATCAACGAGGAGATCGTCCGCCGGTTCGGGATCCTCTTCGGGGCCGGCGAGGTCAGACAGGGCCAAGAGGTCGCCGAATCGGTTGTCGACTCCTCGGAGATCATCAACACCCTTTCGGGTGGCGGCGTCTCGACGATCGGCTTCGCCGAAGAAGAGGTCGAAGAAGCCTCCACCGGCGGGCTCCTCTCGCGGTTCCGTGGCGACGACGGCACCGACGACCTCGACAGCGCCAACACGACCAACCGGATCACGAGTCTGGTTCGGAAGGCGGCCCTCGGTCGGCTGACCCTGCCGTGTGAGATCGACGGCAGCGAGCGCGCACTTGTCGTCTTGGCCGGACCGACGAACTACCTCAACCGCAAGGGTATCGAGCGCGGCCGGAAGTGGCTCGAAGAGGAGACCGGCAGCATGGAGGTCCGCGGCGGCGACTACCCGATCGACGGCTCGGGTCGCGTTTCGAGTGTCGTCCTCCTGTCGGGCGTGACGAACGTCCCCCGGATCAAGGAGCTCCAGCAGGTCGCCATCGAGGCCCAAGAGAACATCGACGAGATCCGCGACGAGAGCGAGGAGAACCTCGAAAGCCTCGTACACGAGAACAGCGACGAACTCGAATCGCTGTTCTGATTCTTCCGGCGGCCCTCCAGTCGCCCCTTTCCGATGCGCTGTCTCATCCCCTTCGCAGCCGACCAGCCGAAAACCCGCCTCGAGTCCCTGCTTTCGCCAGCCGAACGGCAGTCGTTTGCAACCGCCATGCTGGTCGACGTCCTCGAGGCGCTCGATACGGCGGGCGTCGACCCCACCGTGCTCTCGACAGCACCCATCACCGACATCCGTGTGACCGATCGGGCCGCCGTCACGGTCGACGGCCGCGCGCTGACCGCAGCAGTCAACGCACGACTCGCCGACGGTAAGCCGACGCTCGTCGTGATGGCCGATCTCCCGCTGGTCGAAGCAGCCGACATCCGACAGCTCACCGATAGCAACGCCGAGATCACGATCGCTCCCGGATTGGGCGGCGGAACGAACGCCCTTGCCGTCCGCGAGCCACGGTTTCGGGTCGACTACCACGGCGCCTCCTATCTCGACCACCGCTGAGCGGCCGCCGATCTCGGGGCGAGCGTCGCCACCGTCGACTCCCGGCGGCTGGCGACCGACGTCGACGAACCCGACGATCTGGCCGAGGTGCTGATCCATGGCACGGGCGCGGCCCGCGATTGGCTCGTCGAGGCGGGGTTCGAACTCGATACGAGCAGTGGCCGGGTTGGCGTCCAGCGGGCCGAGTAGGCCGTTCCTACTCGGGGTGAAATCCGGGAGCCGAGCCGTTTTTGACGGTCCGACACCGAGACGTGGCTATGTTCCCGGCCGCCGCCGAGTACGACCTCGACATCTCGATCAGCGAGGCGGCCGTCGACGCCCTGCTTGCGGTAACGCCCGGCGACGTCACGACGCCCGACGAACTCACCTTCTCGCGGAACGTCTTCCTGCCACTGACGACCGCCTGCCGGTACACCTGTAGCTACTGCACCTACTACGATGTGCCGGGAGAGGCGACGCTGATGGACCCCGAGGCGATCCGGAGCGTCCTCCAGACTGGCGCGGACGCCGGCTGTACGGAGGCGCTGTTTACCTTCGGCGACAAGCCCGACGATCGCTACACCGCGATCCACGACCAACTGGAGTCGTGGGGGTACGACTCGATCGTCGACTACCTGTATGCGGCCTGTGAGATGGCCCTCGACGAGGGGTTGTTGCCCCACTCGAACCCCGGCGACCTCACCCAGTCGGAGTTCCGGCGGCTCCGCGAGGTCAACAGTTCGATGGGCGTCATGCTGGAGACGACTGCCGACGTCGACGCCCACACGGGGAGCCGGCGGAAAACCCCTGGCCAGCGCCTCAACACGATCCGGGCGGCGGGCCGCGAGGGAGTGCCGTTCACGACCGGGCTGCTTGTCGGGATCGGCGAGACGTGGCGCGACCGCGCCGAGAGCCTGCTGGCGATCGCCGCCCTCCACGAGCGGTACGGCCACATTCAGGAGGTTATCGTCCAGAACGTGGTTCCGAACGAGCGGTCGTCGTTCGATCAGCCGTCGGTCGAGACGATGCGTCGGGTCGTGGCGATGGCGCGGGTCGCCCTCCCGGAGTCGGTGTCGGTACAGGTGCCGCCAAATCTCTCGCCCACCAGATCGTTGCTCGACTGCGGCGTCGACGACCTCGGCGGCGTCTCGCCGGTCACCGACGACTACATTAACCCCGACTACGCGTGGCCCGCACTCGACGAACTCCGGGAGATTGCCACCGACGCGGGACTGGAGCTCTACGAGCGGCTTCCGGTCTACGACCGGTATCTCCCGGCGTCGGTCCGGCGCGAAGGGGTCGATCCAGCGCGCCGACCGCCGGAAACCGCCGGCCAAGGAGGCGACCGGTGGGTGTCGACACGCATCGAAGGAGCGCTGACCGAGCAGTCGGCGGCCGGTCGGCGGTACCGACGCGTTGCGGGCCGCGAGATGCCACTCATCACCCCCCAGTAGCTATTTTGAAACTAGGCGTCGACTACTCGTCGTTAGTCGTCGGCTGAAACCGGTGGTTCGGCAGTCTCATCGGTCGACAGCATTGGTGTCCCGTCGGCCCGCGGGCCAAGCATCGGACCGTAGGGGCCCTCGCCGATTTCGATGGGGCGTCTGGTCTCGTAGTCGGTCGACCGCTCGACCGGGCGGCGGCCGATCGCGTCGATCATGTCGACGTAGTCGGCGACACTGCGGAACTCGCCGTAGCTCCCGCCGGCGCGTTTGGTGATCTCCTCGGAGAGGATCGTCCCCATGAAGTCGTTCGCGCCGCAGTTGAGCAGTTTGAGCCCCTTCGCGTTGCCGTATTTGACCCACGAACTCTGGATGTTGTCGATGTTGTCGAAGAACAGTCGGGAGACGGCGATCATCAGTTCGTCTTCGGCATCGCTCGCGCCGCCGTCGACTACCCCGTGTTTGTAGAGCGGCGTGTTCTCGTGGACGAACGAGAGGGGAACGAACTCCGTAATGGCCCCGGTGCGGTCCTGCAGATCGCGGACCCGCTTGAGGTGCATCGCCCGATGGGTTTCGTTTTCGACGTGGCCGTACATGATCGTCGCCGTCGTCCCGAGGCCGGCGGCCATCGCGCCCTCCATCGCCTCGAGCCAGTCGTCGGTCGTGATCTTGCCCGGACAGATCACCTCACGGACCTCGTCGACGAGGATTTCGGCGGCAGTGCCGGGGGCGGTATCGAGCCCCGCCTCACGGAGTCGGCTGTAGACTTCCTCGTAGGACCAGTCGGTCCCCCGGCGGGCGTGGTAGGCCTCCTCCGGAGTCATCGAGTGGACGTGAATCCCATCGACAGACATCGCGCGGATCTGCTCGCTGTAGGTGCCGGGGTCGGTGGTGTACCGTGCGGGCGGTTTATAATTGACTTCGCGTTCGGGATCGTCGTACCCTGCGAGGATCTCGTGGTGTTCGTCGTCGAGCGCGAACGCCGGGTGGAGTCCCGACACCGAACAGACCTCGGAGATCCCCATATCGAGGGCGTCGTCGACGATCTCGCGGGAGTCGGCAGGCGTCTTGGTGAAGCCAGCGTGGTCGGCGTCGCTGTCGGCCTCGAAGGCGTGGGCGGAATTCTTGAAGTTGCAGAACAGACAGCCCACGTTGCAGGCGGTGGTGACGTTGTTGTTGAGGTTGACGACGAACGTCACGTCCTCGCCGACCATCTCCGCGCGGCGGCGGTCGGCGGCTTCGAGCACCTGTTCTTTGCGGCGCGGGTCGATCCCTTCGCTGTCAGTGCCGGTCGTCAACAGTTCGACCGCGTCGTCGACCGTTAAGCGCTGGCTACTGCGGGCCTTGGCGAGGGCGTTCTCGAAGGACTGATCGGTCTCGGGAGTGTGCTCGAACTCGAAATCCGCTGGCGAAAGCTCGGCGGCCGACCGGCGCGTCATTACCGGGGGTAGCAGGTGCCGAGTAAAAAGGGGTCGGTCACCGGAGACGCGGAACTGAAAGATTCATACGGGCGGCAGTCGCCGATACGACCATGACGAGCGTCAAGGAGTTCCGCGTCGACCGCGAGCCGACCGCTACCGAGTTCGGGGCGGGGCGGTTCGTCTTCACCGACGCCTACTCCGTCTTCGACTGGGGGCAGATGCCCGACGCCATCCCGCACAAAGGCGCGAGCCTCTGTAC
>JAWOEO010000128.1:0-5964 GCA_046482755.1 Halohasta sp.
CTCCCAGCCGCACTTCGAGGCACGGGACCTCCACGCCACCCAGTGGGGTCGGATCTGTCCCTCCGAGACGCCGGAGGGGCCGAACTGCGGCCTGGTGAAGAACTTCGCGCAAGCGATGGAACTGAGTCAGGACATCGAGGACGAACAGCGACTGAAACGAGAGCTGTCGTCGATGGGAGTCGAGGGGATCCCCGGCATCGACAGTATCGAACGAACAACCCCTGCGGACGATTAACATGGCTCAGGCACGAGAAGCGAAAGTATACGTCAACGGGAGTCTGGTGGGCACCCACCCGGACCCAGCACAGCTTGCCGAACAGATCCGCGAGGCCCGCCGCCGCGGCGACGTCAGCGAGATGGTCAACGTCTCGGTCCGCGACCGGACCCAGGAGGTCATCATCAACGCCGACGCCGGCCGGGCCCGTCGACCGCTGATCGTCGTCGAGGACGGCCAGCCGCTGCTGGGCGACGAGGAGATCGACGCCGTCGAGAACGGCGACCTCGAGTTCGAGGATCTGGTCGACCGCGGCTACGTCGAGTTCATCGACGCCGAGGAGGAAGAGGACGTCCTCATCGCGGTCGACGAAGACGACCTCTCCGAGAAACACACCCACCTCGAAATCGATCCCTCGCTGATCTTCGGGATCGGTGCGGGGATGATTCCGTATCCGGAACACAACGCCAGCCCCCGGATTACGATGGGCGCGGGGATGATGAAACAGTCGCTGGGGCTGCCATCCGCGAACTACCGGATCCGGCCCGACACGCGCCAACACCTGCTGCACTACCCGCAGCTGTCGATGGTGAAAACCCAGACGACCGAACAGATCAACTACGACGACCGGCCCGCAGCCCAGAACTTCGTCGTCGCCGTGATGAGCTACGAGGGGTTCAACATCGAGGACGCGCTGGTCATGAATCAGGGCTCGGTCGACCGCGCGCTGATGCGGTCGCACTTCTTCCGGACCTACGAGGGCGAGGAACGCCGGTATCCCGGCGGTCAGGAGGACCACTTCGAGATCCCGAGTCAGGACGTCCGCGGTGCACGCGGCGAGGACGCCTACACACACCTCGACGACGACGGGCTGGTCAACCCCGAGACCGTCGTCGACGAGAACTCGGTTCTCTTGGGCAAAACGAGCCCACCGCGGTTCCTCGAAGAACCGGACGACATGGGTGGCCTCTCGCCCCAGAAACGGCGTGAGACCTCGGTGACGATGCGGTCGGGCGAAGATGGGGTGGTCGACACGGTCACGCTGATGGAGGGCGAGGACGGCTCGAAGCTCTCGAAAGTCAAAGTTCGGGACCAGCGGATCCCCGAACTCGGCGACAAGTTCGCCTCTCGGCACGGCCAGAAGGGTGTCGTCGGCCACCTCGCGCCGCAGGAAGACATGCCGTTTACCGAGGAGGGGCTGGTGCCCGACCTCGTACTCAATCCGCACGCCCTGCCATCGCGGATGACTGTGGGCCACGTCCTGGAGATGCTCGGCGGGAAGGTCGGCGCGCTGGAAGGCCGGCGCGTCGACGGGACGCCGTTCCTCGGCGAGGACGAGGATGAACTCCGCGGCGCGCTGGAGGACCACGGCTTCAAATCCTCCGGCAAGGAGGTCATGTACTCGGGCGTTACAGGAGAAAAGATCGACGCCGAGATCTTCGTCGGCACGATCTTCTACCACAAACTGTACCACATGGTCTCGAACAAACTGCACGCCCGCTCGCGCGGGCCCGTGCAGGTGTTGACCCGCCAGCCGACCGAGGGGCGGGCCCGCGAGGGCGGGCTCCGTGTCGGCGAGATGGAGCGGGATACCATCATCGGCCACGGCGCGGCGATGGTGCTCAACGAACGCCTGCTGGATTCCTCGGACAAGGAGACCGTCTACGTCTCCGCCGAGACCGGGATGATCGCCATCGAGGACCGCGAACAGCGCCGGGTGTACGATCCGGCGACCGGCAGCGAGGACAACATCCACGAACTGGAGGTCAGTTACGCGTTCAAGCTCCTGCTTGACGAACTGATGGCACTCGGCATCCGCCCAACGCTCGAACTGGAGGACGCAGTCTAATGTCAATGCAAACACCCAAACAACTCGGTGGGATCCGCTTCGGCCTGATGGATCCCGAGACGTACCGCGACCTGTCGGCCACGAAAGTGATCACCGCCGACACCTACGACGACGACGGCTACCCGATCGACATGGGGCTGATGGACCCTCGGCTCGGCGTGATCGACCCCGGCCTCGAATGTCGGACCTGCGGCCAACACTCCGGCTCGTGTCCCGGCCACTTCGGCCACATCGAACTCGCCGCACCCGTCATTCACGTCGGCTTTACGACGCTGATGCGTCGACTCCTGCGGTCGACCTGTCGGGAGTGTGGGCGACTGACGCTCGACGAACAGCAGATGGACGACTACCGCGACCAACAGGAGCGGGCCGACGAACTCGGCAAGGACCCCGATACGGTGCTGAAGGCGGCGGTCCGGGAGGCCCGCAAGGCCGGTAGCTGTCCACACTGTGGAGAGCCACAGGCCGACATCAAACACGAGAAGCCGACGACCTACTACGAGGTCGAAAACGTCCTCGCATCGGAGTACTCGGAGGTCATCGCCTCGGCGATGCAGCCCGACCCCGACGACGACGAGGACGAGGGGATCAGCCCCTCCGAACTCGCCGACCAGACCGGTATCTCCTTGGAGCGGATCAACGAGATCCTCGGCGGCGAGTTCCGCCCGCTCGACGAGGACCGACGCGCCCTCGAGAAGGCCCTCGACGTCGACCTCACCGAGGAGGACATGAACAAGCTGATGCCCTCGGACATCCGCGACTGGTTCGAGGACATCCCGAATTCGGACATCGAAGTGCTGGGCATCGACGCCGAGAACTCCCGGCCCGAGTGGATGATCATGACCGTCCTGCCCGTCCCGCCGGTAACCGCCCGGCCGTCGATCACCCTCGACAACGGCCAGCGCTCGGAGGACGACCTCACCCACAAGCTGGTCGACATCATCCGTATCAACCAGCGGTTCATGGAGAACCGCGAGGCCGGGGCCCCGCAGCTGATCATCGAGGACCTGTGGGAACTGCTCCAGTACCACGTGACGACGTTCGTCGACAACGAGATTTCGGGGACGCCGCCGGCCCGCCACCGTTCGGGTCGACCCCTCAAAACCCTGAGCCAGCGTCTCAAGGGCAAGGAGGGTCGGTTCCGTGGCTCCCTGTCGGGCAAGCGTGTCAACTTCTCGGCGCGAACCGTCATCAGCCCTGACCCGACGCTCTCGCTGAACGAGGTCGGGATCCCCGACCGCGTGGCCAGCGAGATGACGATCACGATCAACGTCACCGACCGCAACACCGAGGAGGCCAGACAGTACGTCGCCAACGGCCCCGAGACACATCCCGGCGCGAACTACGTCAAACGACCCGACGGCCGCCGACTCAAAGTCACACCGAAAAACTGTGAGGAACTGTCGACGAAGATCGAACCCGGCTGGGAGGTCAACCGCCATCTCGTGGATGGCGACATCGTGATCTTCAACCGCCAGCCGTCGCTCCACCGGATGAGTATTATGGCCCACGAGGTCGTCGTGATGCCGTACAAGACATTCCGGCTCAACACGGTCGTCTGTCCGCCGTACAACGCCGACTTCGACGGCGACGAGATGAACCTCCACGCCCTCCAGACCGAGGAGGCCCGCGCGGAGGCCCGCGTCCTGATGCGCGTGCAGGAACAGATTCTCTCGCCCCGATTTGGGGAAAACATCATCGGCGCGATTCAGGACCACATCTCGGGAACGTATCTGCTGACCAACGACAACCCGAACTTCACCGAGACACAGGCGCTGGATCTGCTGCGGGCGACGCGGGTCGACGAGTTGCCCGATCCAGACGGGGAAAACGAGGCCGGCCCCTACTGGAGCGGTCGGACCGTCTTCTCGTTGCTCCTTCCGGACGGCCTCGATCTGGAGTTCTCCTCGTCGACCGGCGGCGACGTGGTCATCGAGGACGGCCAGTTGATCGAGGGGACGATCGACGAGGACGCCGTCGGTGCCTTCGGCGGCGAGATCGTCGACACGATCGTCAAACAGTACTCCGAGACACGCGCACGCGTATTCATTAACGAGGTCGCCGCGCTGGCCATGCGGGCGATCATGCACTTCGGCTTCTCGATCGGGATCGACGACGAGTCCATCCCGCCGGTCGCCGACGAACAGGTCGACGAGGCGATCGACAACGCCTACGACCGCATCGAGGAGCTAATCGAGACCTACGAGAACGGCGACCTCGAATCGCTGCCCGGCCGGACGGTCGACGAAACGCTGGAGATGAAGATCATGCAGACCCTCGGCAAGGCTCGGGACTCGGCGGGCGAGATCGCCGACGACCACTTCAGCGACGACAACCCGGCGGTCGTCATGGCCCGATCGGGGGCACGTGGCTCGATGCTGAACCTCACCCAGATGGCCGGCTGTGTCGGCCAGCAGGCAGTCCGCGGCGAGCGGATCAACCGTGGTTACGAGGACCGAACCCTCGCTCACTACGAGGAGAACGACCTCTCGGCGGAGGCCCACGGCTTCGTCGAGAACTCCTATCGGAGCGGCCTGACGCCACGGGAGTTCTTCTTCCACGCGATGGGTGGCCGCGAGGGGCTGGTCGACACGGCAGTCCGGACCTCGAAATCCGGCTACCTCCAGCGGCGGCTGATCAACGCGCTGTCCGAACTCGAAGTCCAGTACGACGGCACCGTCCGGGACACCTCGGATACGGTCGTCCAGTTCGAGTTCGGCGAGGACGGCACCTCGCCGGTACGGGTGTCGTCGGCCGACGACTTCGACGTCGACGTCGAGGGGATCACCGACCGCGTCCTCGAAGCCGAGTTCGACGACGAGGCAGACAAGGAGGCGTTCATCGGCCGGCGCGAGCCGCCGACGAACCTCTCGGAGCATACCGAGCCGCGGTTCGAGGAGGTGGAATCCGATGACTGAAACAGAGTACGATCCGATGGCCGACTACGACCACATCACCGCGGACATCGAGGCCATCGTCGAGGATACGGATCTCCCTCGACGGCTCAAGGATCGCGTCTACGACACCATCGAAGATCGGGAGGGTGTCACCACCGAGCAGGCCGACGATATCGCCCGCGCGGTCGAATCCCAGTACGTCGACACTCGCGTCGACCCCCTCGAACCTGTCGGGACGGTTTCGGCCCAGTCGATCGGCGAGCCCGGCACCCAGATGACGATGAACACGTTCCACTACGCCGGCGTGGCGGAGATCGACGTTACCCAGGGGTTGCCGCGGCTCATCGAGCTCGTGGACGCCCGAAAGACGCCGGATACGCCGATGATGACGGTGTATCTCGAAGACGAGTACGCCGAAGATCGGGAAAAGGCCCACGAGGTCGTCTGGGCGCTCGAAGCCACGAAAATCCTCTCTCTCGGCGACGTCTCGACGAACGTTGCCGACATGCTCGTCCGCATCGATCTCAACGAGGAGACCCTGTTGGAGCGGTGGCCCACGGTCGACAACGCCGATCTGGTCGCCGGCGAGATCGCCGAGACGATCGACGACAAACTCGGCGTCTCGACCCGCCAGCAGGGGATGGCCATCGAGTTCGGCCCCAACGAGCCGAGCTACCGGGAGCTGCTCCAGTTGGTCGAGCGGCTTCGGGATATCGTCTTCAAGGGCATCGAGGACATCAGCCGCGTCGTCATCCGGAAGGAAGAAACCGACGCCGGCGAGGAGTTCGTTCTCTACACCGAGGGCTCTGCGTTCGGCGATGTGCTCGACATCGAGGGCGTCGACGCCACCCGGTCGACGTGCAACAACATCCACGAGATCCGTTCGGAACTCGGTATCGAGGCCGCCCGCGAGGCGATCATCAACGAGACGATCGACACGCTCCGCGAGCAGGGCCTCGACGACGTGAACATCCGCCACCTGATGCTCGTGGCGGATATCATGA
>JAWOEO010000187.1:0-4772 GCA_046482755.1 Halohasta sp.
ATCAGTAAAATCAAAAAGGAGGCATCTAAGATTCTTAAGATTGAAAGATTAATGAATCTGATTTTGCTTCTCACAAACAATCCTGGAATCAAGGCCAAGAAAATTGCTGAATTTTTTGACATCAGCGAACGTACCGTATATCGTGATTTGAATACTCTTTCCTCAGCACATTTCCCTTTATCCTCTGCTACAGACAAAGGTGGAGGATATTTTATAAAAAAGTGAGTATCGCCAGCAGTACGGGCGACCCTCGAAAAAAACCGCGCTGCTTCATACGTACACCTCGCTTGGATGCTGTAGGCCGGATAAAAGAATATAACGCAAGAGGCACCATGAATACTGCAAGCGAATATGACTTTATCGCAGTGGGCGGCGGCTTCGCCGGGCTCGGCCTGCGGGAGGGGCGTATCAATGTTCCTCGCGGCAGGATGCTCGGCGGCTCCTCGGGAATCAACTACATGGCCTATGTGCGCGGCCACCCAGGCGATTTCGACAAATGGGGAAACCCTCGGCGCGGCGGGCATTGTATGCGCTGGCGCAATCGCCACGCCGCAGCTACTGATACTCTCGAGCGAGCGAGTATGGCTATGTTCAGGGCGAGGCACCAGACGATGCCTTTCTCAAGGCCGTCGCGCTGCACTTCTCAAACACGCTGTATCATCAGTGCGGGACGTGCAGGATCGGAGCCGTCGTCGACCCGCGGCTGAAAGCCTACGGGATCCGCGTGCTACGCATCGCCAATGCCAGCGTGATGCCGGACATTATCAGCGGCAACACCGACGCCGCCTGCATCATGATCGGCGAACGCGCTGCAGAATTCGTCGCCCGGGAACATGGTGTGACCCTGCGGCAGTTCGTCGGGGATGAGCAGTAGCAGCACATGGGTACTCACCTGGACTCATCGGTGAGCCATACAGGCTAGTTCTGCATCGGAATCCCATCCTCCCACCGGAAGCCGACGCCCCCGCCCTGCCAGACACCCTCGCCGAAGGGACTTGGCCCCTGAATGTCGATCTGCAGCGGCAGGTCAAAGCTAGGCGCGAGCGGCTGGACGCCGCGCACGGTGCTGCGGTGCATGATCCGCAGCCCCTGCTCCCCGGGCGGCAGATGTGCCTCGGGCGACGCGCGGTGTGCGACCGCCAGGTTGTCGATGAAGAGGCAGTCGTTCTCCAAACATCCGAGAGTTCACGATCGGTCTCAAAAACGATCACCGTCAGAGTGACCAACGACGCCCGCTTCGAAGTCACCGAAGTCGACTCCACCCTCCGCGTGGGGGAAGAAGGTGAAGTGACGGGCCAACTCGAAAACGTCGGCGGCGAGGACGCCACCAACGCCGAAGTCAGCTTCGCCCCCGAAAGCGAGACCGTCGTCGCCCTCGAAAACAGCGTCGCCGTCGGCGACATTCCCGCCGGCGAGGCCGCGAACGTCTCGATTCCCGTCGAGGTGACAAGCGAGGCCGAGGCGGTGCCGCGGCGCTTCGATCTGCCCGTCTCGTTCCGCGACGAAAACGGCATCCGACAGACCGACGACGACCCCGAGTTCCTCGCCGACGTCGCCGGCAAGCGGGATGCCTTCGATATCGAGCCCGTCGACACCTCGGTCGAAGCCGGCGGCAGTCGCGCACTCGACGTCGAGGTGACCAACCAGCTCGACGAGCCGGTCACCGACGTCGAGGGCAAACTGTTCGCCGACGATCCCCTCGACAGCAGCAACGACGAGACGTTCACCGAGTCGCTCGATCCGGGCGAGTCGACGACCGTCACCGTCGACCTCAGTGCCGACAGCGGGGCGACACCGAAGAACTACCCCGTCTCGATGGACTTCCGGTACACCGACAGCGACGGCGACAGCAAGCTCTCCGATAGCTACCGGATGGCCATCGGCGTCACCGAACCCGAGGACGACGGCGGCCTCCCGATCGGCGCGCTGCTGGTCGGGCTCGTCGCGGTCGCCGGCGTCGGCGCGCTGCTGTGGCGGCGCAACGGCGGCGATATCGGCGGCCTGAACTGATCGATGAGCGACGCCGGCCTCGATCTCGAACCGTCGCTCAACGCGATCAACAGCCTCATCCTCGGCCGCCCGCTGGCGGTCGTCGCGGTCTTCCTGGTGGTGACCGTCCTCTCGACCGGCGGCCTCGGGATGATCGAAACCGTCGAGGACCAGTCGGATGCCTTTTCGGAAGATATCGAGGCCCAAGAGGCCCTCGATGCGGTCAACGAGGAGTTCGGTGCCTCCTTCGACGGGGGCGACGAGTCGACCCAACTCCTCCAGGAGGGCGACAACGTCCTCGGCAGACAGGCGCTGTTGGACTCGCTGGCGGTCGTCGAGGAGACCGACGAGCGCGCCGAACTCCGGCTGACCGACGCCACCGGGCCGGCGACGATCGTCGCCCAACAACTCGATCCTACTGCCGACAGCTACGCAGCCCAACAGCGGGCGATCCGGCGGGCCAGCGACAGCGAACTCCGGAACGCTGTCCGTGCGAGCGCCGACCGGCCGGGCTTTCAGGCGCTGGTCGGCGATGACTTCAACCGCCAGTCGGCCACCGCGGGCACGTCGCTGACGGTGTTGACCCACTCGTTCCCGCCACAGGACGACAACCTCCAGGAGGTCCAGGGCGGCGTCAAGGAGATCGCCGACCGCAGCGACGGCGAGATCCGCGTCTTCGGCCTCGGCATCACCAACAGCGAGACCCAAAACGTCATCGGCGACTCGCTGGGGATCGTCATGCCCGCCGTCCTCGGGTTGATCTTGCTGTTTCTGATCGTCGCCTACCGCGACCCGGTCGACCTCGTCCTCGGCCTCGTGGCCCTCGTGATGACGCTGCTGTGGACCTTCGGCTTCATCGGCTATGCGGGTATTCCCTTCGACCAAAACATGATCTCGGTGCCAATCTTGCTGCTGGCGGTCGGTATCGACTTCGGCATCCACATCGTCAACCGCTATCGGGAGGAACGCTCCCGTGGGGTCGACGTCCGGGAGGCGATGACCGTCACTAACAGCCAGCTGGCGGTCGCCTTTGCGATCGTCACTGTCACCACAGTCTTCGGCTTCGGCGCGAACCTGACGAGCAACTTCGAGCCGACCCGGAACTTCGCGATCGTCGCCAGCGTCGGCATCGTCTTTACGTTCCTCGTGTTCAGCTTCTTCCTCCCGGCGGCGAAGATCATCGCCGACCGCAACCGCGAGCGGTTCGGCATCCCCAGTTTCGGCTCCGCACCGCTGGCGACCGAGGAGTCGATCCTCGGTCGACTCCTGCCGGCGACCGCGACCGTCTCGAAGCGTGCGCCGGTCGTCTTCATCCTCCTGTTTCTGGTCATCTCGGGTGGGGCCGCCGCCTACGGCCAGGGCGTCGACCGGAGCTTCGAACAGGAGGACTTCCTGCCGCCCGAGGAGTTGCCCGACTACATCGAGGGGCTGCCCGAGCCGTTCGCACCGAGCGAGTACACCGCCGCCGGCAGCATCAACTTCATCGAGGACAACTTCGAGGCCGGCGAGGACGACCAGATCACGATGTACATCGAGGGGCCCGTGAGCCAGGCCGACACCCTCGAATCGGTACACCGAACCACCGAGGACCCACCCGATACCTATCTCACCACCGAGGGGCGGGCCGACACGACGAGCATTATCACCGTTATCGACGACTACGCCGACCGCGACCCCGCCTTCGAGGCCCTCGTCGAGCGCAACGACCGCAACGGCAACGGCGTCCCCGACCGGAACCTCGATCAGGTCTACGACGCCCTCGAAGCCTCGCCGGCGGCCGACCGCGCCGACGAGTATCTCACCGACGACCGGCGGGCGATCCGCGTCGAGTTCGCCGTCGAATCGGATGCCTCACAGGGCGAGATCACCACCGACTCCAGGGAGTACGCCGAGGACTTCCGGTACGACGCTACGCCCACGGGAACTATCGTCGTCTTCCAAGCAGTAACGGATCTCATCTTCCAGTCGGCCTTCCAGAGCCTGTTTCTGGCCATCGGGCTGACCGGCGTGTTCCTCGTCGGCGTCTACTGGCTCCTGGACCGCAAACCCTTGCTCGGCGTCGTCAACGTCTTCCCGATCCTCGTGACCGTCGCCGTCCTGCTGGCGACGATGCGGGTGCTGGGGCTCTCGCTGAACGCCGTCACGGCGACGATCCTCTCGATCACCGTCGGCGTCGGCGTCGCCTACTCGGTGCATATGACCCACCGGTTTATCGACGAGTACAGCGCCGGCAAAAGCACCGACGAGAGCCTCAAGGTTACCCTCCAGGGGACGGGCGGCGCGCTCACCGGCAGCATGCTGACCACCTCGATCGGGACCGGCGCGCTCGTTCTCGCAATTTCGCCGATCCTCGGCCAGTTCGGGCTGCTGATGGCAGTCAGCGTCTTTTATTCCTTCGTGGCCGCGATCGTCGTCTTCCCGTCGACGGCCTACGTCTGGGCCCGATACGACCAGGGCGGCTCGCTCTCGGGGTGGCTCCGGGAGCGGCTTGAACCGGAGTCGGCGGCCGCCGATCCCGCCGACCGCTAGTCGCGGTCGGCCGCCGCCCGTAACTCGACCACGCGCTGGCAGTCGCCGACGCCGGCCAACAGCACGATGGCGACGATCTCGTCGACCTCGGGGGTCGGCAGATCGCCGCCGCGGATCTCAACGCTGCCGGTCTCCTGGGCTAGCCACGACCGGGCGTCGGCGATCGCTCGGCGGTTGAGCCACTCCGGCGGCCCGCCGGTCACCAACAACCCGCGGCTGACTGATCCCCGATCGACGTCGACCGTGAGTTTCCC
>JAWOEO010000205.1:0-8272 GCA_046482755.1 Halohasta sp.
ATCGCGCATCTCTTGGTGGCCCTCGTCGGGGATGACCTGCGAGGGGGTGACGACCGTCGACTCGCCGGTGTGGATCCCCATCGGGTCGATGTTCTCCATGTTGCAGATGATGATACAGGAGTCGTCGGCATCCCGCATGACCTCGTATTCGAGTTCGACCCAACCGGCGATCGACTCGGTGACCAGCACTTCGCTGTTGCGCGAGAGGCGCAGGCCCTTGCGGACGCGCTCGACAAGTTCCTCGAAGTCGTCGACGATGCCCGACCCCGATCCGCCGAGGGTGTAGGTGGTGCGTGCGATGACGGGCAGGCCGCCGACCTCGTCGACGGCGTCCTGCACGCGGGCGCGGAAGGTTTCCTCGTCGAAATCCGTCACGGATTCGCCCTCATCGAGCGAGATGGTCGTCGATTTGGCGACGGGTTCGCCGATCTTCTGCATCCGTTGGCGGAAGAGATCGCGGTCCTCGGTCGCGTAGATGGTATCGAGCGGGGTGCCCATGATGTCGACGTCGTATTCGTCGAGGACACCTTCCTCGGCGAGTTCTGCGGTGACGTTGAGCCCCGTTTGTCCGCCGAGGCCGGCGATCACGCCGTCGGGCCGCTCTTTGCGGATGATCTCGCTGATCGCCTCGGTGTTGATCGGCTCGATGTAGACCTCGTCGGCCATCTCGGGGTCGGTCATGATCGTCGCCGGGTTGGAGTTCACCAGCACGACCCGTGCGCCCTCCTCCTGGAGCGCCCGACAGGCCTGTGCGCCCGAGTAGTCGAACTCGGCGGCCTGGCCGATCTGGATCGGCCCGCTGCCGATGAGTAGTATCGTGCGCTCCTCAGCGGCGGTCCCAGCGCCACCCGAACTGCGGTCGGTACTCATTGTGCGCTCGGAGTACGTTCATCGTAATAAGGCCGACGATAAATTGCGAGATCCGTAGTGATTTTCCGAATTTCGAAGCAATGAGTTACCATACCACGGTCGACGGTCGGCCCGACAGGGGGCCGTCGTCACCGGCTACCGGGAGTAGTCGACGACTCGCGGGCGGCGACGGCTACAGCCGGCCGTGGTCCCGGCTGGCGGCGTCGGTCGACCCCGAGAGCCCCGTGGAGGGGGTGTGGCCGAACCGCCAGTCGTAGAGGAGAAAGCCGACGCCGAGTGCCGAAAGCGATAGGAAGGTGAGTTCGATGTTGTGGGCACGAAACGCCGGCCCGTCGAAGGTCGCGTGCAGAAAAAAGAGGTCGGCGGACCCGCTGTCGTGCAACGCCTGGAACCGCATCCCCCAGCGGCCATCGAACAGTTTCCCCGCGTCGGGCACCAGTGCCACGCCCCCACCGAGAAACGCGCCGGTGAGCCGGTAGCGGGTGATCGGGACCAACCAGAGGAGCGCCAACACACTCACGAACCCGACGGTGAAATGCACGATTGCGAAGGCCATCGACTCAGTTGAGGGCCTCGATCCCCTTGGTTAGAAACACCACCACCGACCGACACCGCTGGTAAGGAGTGCCTACCGGTCGACCACGAGCAGTAGGAAGTGCCTACCCGGCTCACGAGTCGAGCTGGTAGCGGTAGGGCTGGGTGGTGTGGACGGTAACCGCCCCCCGGTCGGCCCACCGGCCCAACACGGTAGCGATCTGGTGGGGGCTCTCGAAGCCCGTCTCGCCGCGTTCTTCGAGGGCCCGCAGGATCTCGCGGGCCGTCAGTGGCTCGTCGGCGTCAGCGAGCACACCCCGTAGACGGTCGGCGTCCCGGTGTGTGGTGTGCATACGAGTCACTATGGTGGCGTCGGGTTTCAATCTACGTGTGACAGCTGTCAGACATACCGGTCCTCGACCGCTGGGGGCCAAAAGCGCCGTCGTCGACCGCGCGGTCAGTAGAAGGCCTCGGCGTCGAGATCCCGCTGCTCGCGGTACTGGTCGACGAACTCGGGAATCGAAAACTCGTGCATCTGCTGTTCGAACTCGGTGAGGGCAGTGGTATCGTCGGCGTGGCTGACGGCGTGTTCCATCAGCTCGATGACGAGTTCGACGATCAGTTCGTGGAGCCGCCGGGAGTCGAAGTCGGTCACCCACAGCATCGAAAAGCCGACGTCCTGATCCTCGCTGGCATCGTGGGCGACCACCGCCTCGGGGTACTCTTCGAGGACGATCCCCAGCAGGTGTGGGGTACCGAACTCGGGCATCTCCTCGCTTGTCGTCTCGATGGCCTCCCGGAGGATCTCGACGAGGAATTCGGGGAGGAACCGGTCGGGGGGATGGACGTCCATGACGACACCGTGGGTCGACCCGCAGTCGCAGTCGAAGGCCCGCATGCCGAGGTCGAAGCTCCCGAGCGGAACACTCTCGCCGCAGGGGAGGTCGACGCGTTCGCCCCGGCCGCCCGGGACGCGTGGTTCTGCCATAGACCGGCTTGGACCGCCGGCCTGTTAACTGCCGCGCTCTCGGCCGCTCAGCTGTCGGCGAGGTCGGCCTCGTCGAGGCCGGGGGCCTCACTGGGGTCGACGCCGGCGGGTTCGGCCGCGCCGCCGCCCTGATGGACCGTGCCAGTGCCGTCCTGCACGTAGACGTCGTCGGCGAAGCCGTCGATGGCGTTCTCGTAGGCCGGCTGGTCGCGTTTCTCGGGCGTCTCGGGAGCCGAGGGGACGCCGCCGACCGGCTCGAACTCGCCGAGGGGGGCGTCGACCGAGATCCCATAGCGCTTGAAGAACGCCTCGTAGCGCCGGAAGTGGGCCTCGAACTCCTCGGCGGGGATCTCCATCATCTCGGTCCAGCCGTGGTTGAAGAAGTCGAAGTTGGCTTGGATGTGGGTGATCTCGCGGGCTTCGGCCTCGCTGTGGCCGGCTTCGAGGGCGGCGACGTAGGTGTCCATCGTCGCATCGAAGAAGCCATCGAGGTGGGCACGGCGATCCTCACGGGCCGACTCGTCGGCCTTCCCGAGGAAGATCTTGGTGTGGAGGTCGACCAGCTTGTCGTTGGCGACGTCGCTGATGACCGGCGTCGTCAGTGCCTTTTTCGCGGCCCAGTGGCGCAGGTTCTGGCGGATCTTCATCGGCTCTCTGTAGGGTGTCGACGGTCTTGAAGCCCACGCAACGGGGCGGCTGACGGGGAACCCGACGGGCGTCTGGTACGTCTCACGAACGGCCGGAGCGATAGCAACCCACTTTAGCCCGGGCTACGAACGCGTGGGTATGACTGAGTCGTACGTGATCATCGGCGACGGGATCGCGGGGAGTTCCGCGGCGGAGACGCTCCGCGAGGAGGCCCCCGAGGCCGACGTGACCGTCATTACGGAGGAGGGCGAAGCCCTCTACAACCGCATCCTGATCAAGGAGTTCGCGAAGGGCAAACTCCCCGAAGCGCCGATCTCGATCCACGACGAAAGCTGGTACGACGACCGCGAGATCGACCTCCAACTCGATACGGTCGTCACGGATATCGATCCCGAGGCCCACACGGTCTCGACCCACGACGACGAGCGCTACGAGTACGACAAACTCCTCATCGCGACCGGCGGGACGCCGACCCAACTACCGGTCGACAACGCCGACGCCGACGGGATCCACCACTTCTGGACGTTCCAAGACGCCCGGAGCATCCGCGAGCACATCGAGGACGCCGACTCGGCGGCCATCGTCGGCGCGGGGCTGCTCGGGATCGATCTGGCGGCAATCTGTGGGGCCCAAGAGGTCGAGGCCAACTACCTGATGCGTGGCGAGAGTTGGTGGCGCTACGCGCTCGAACCCGAAGGTGCCGAAATCATGCACGATGCCATGCGCGAACGCGGCGTCACCCCGGTCTTCGGCAGCGGCGTCGACCACTTCGAAACCGACGACGACGGCCACGTCGTCTCGACGGTCGACCCCAACGGCGAGACCTTCGACTCCGAGTTCGTCGGCATCGCTATCGGGCTGGATTTCAACCTCGAACTGCTGCAGGACTTCGAGATCGAGACCGACGATGGCGTGGTGGTCGACGAGTACATGCGCACCAGCGCCGAGGACATCTTCGCGGCGGGCGACCTCACCCGCTACTACGATACGATCCTCGGCGAACACGCCCAGAACGGCTCGTGGGGCTCCGCGAAGGAACAGGGGACCATCGCGGCCAAGAACATGATCGAGCCCGAAAGCGACGCGTTCCGCTGGGTCTCGTCGTATTCGATCACCCACTTCGACTTCCCGTTCCTCTCGTTTGGCCACCCGACGCTGGGCGAGGAATCGGTCGCGAAGAAGTATTCCGAGACCGAGTGGCGGCGGATCGCCATCAAGGACGGCAAGGTCGTCGGCGGCGTGCTGATCGGCGATCTGGCCCCCCAGAGCGGCCTCAAACAGCTCATGCGCGAGGAGACGTACGTCGGCGACCAGAAGGACGTCCTGCTCAACGAGGAGTTCAGCGCCGACGATATCGCCGCAACGCAGCAACAGTAGGGGTCGAAACGAAGCGGTTTTCGGCGGTCGACGAGTAGGGCGGGTATGGATGGAGGAAGCGAGGGCGGCGAGATGACCCTGGCGTTCGAACTCGAGGCGCTGCAGTCGCTTGCGAACCCGAACGTCGTCTTCAACGACGCCCGGCAGTGGACCAAATACGTCGGCGTCGTCAGTGAAAAACCGACCTACGTCGTGACGAACTTCACGCGGAAACACCGCGTTCGACAGGACTTCTTTTCGGGGCCGCGAGGCGTCGCCGAGAGCCTCGAAAACGTCGCCGACCAGTTCGATACCGATCGGCACGTCTTCATCGGTACCTCCGAAGACGACGCGGCGATCGCCGAAGAAACGGGCTGGGAGTACCTCCCCTTGGAGCAGGCCGCCGAGGCCGCCGAGTGGGAACTGGCCGACGACGAGAGCGACGAGGCCTTTTTCGACGAGGAGACGCGCGACGACTGGCCCTGAGACGGTCGACGGGACGACCAGTAGCTAGTTGTGGGGCCCCAACGGTAGCTGCAGTGGTTTCGCCGACCGAAAGCCCTAATCAGCGCACACACCAACCATACGTAATGAGTCATCAGCTTCCTGACGTGCAGGCCAGTCGACCCGAGGTCGCCGTCGGGCTCAGCCAAGTCGGTGTCACCGGCGTCGAAAAACTCGTCAAACTCGCCCGTAACGGGAAACGGCCCATCGTGTTGATGGCCGAGTTCGAAGTGTTCGTCGACCTGCCGGGCGGCCGCAAGGGGATCGACATGAGCCGGAACATGGAGGTCATCGACGAGATCCTCGAAGAGACGACCGAAGCCGAGGCCTACCGCGTCGAGGACGTCTGTGGCAACACCGCCGAACGACTCCTAGAGAAACACGACTACACCTCGACCGCCGAGGTCAAGATGACCGCCGAGTTGATCACCAAAGAACAGACCCCCGCCAGCGATAAGCAGACACAGAACACCGCGACGATCATCGCCAGCGCGACCGCCACCGACGACGGGACCCACGCCGAGATTGGCGCTGAGGTGACGGGGATGACGGTCTGTCCCTGCTCACAGGGGATGTCCGAGTCCCGCGCCCGCGAGGAACTGCAGGATCTCGACGTCGAGCGAGAAGTGATCGACGAGTTCCTCGATCGGGTCCCCCAGCCGGGCCACTCCCAGCGCGGCCACGCCACCCTCACCGTGACCAGCGAGGGGAGCCCCGACGTCGACCTCAACGAGATCATCGACATCGCCCGCGATTCGATGAGCGCCCGGATCTACAACCTCGCCAAGCGGCCCGACGAGGACCACATGACCTTCGCGGCCCACTCGGATGCCAAGTTCGTCGAGGACTGCGTGCGGGCGCTCGCCGAGGGTGCGGTCGAGGAGTTCGACCACCTCGACGACTCGGCGGTCGTCTACATCAGACAGTCCAACGACGAGTCGATCCACCAGCACAACGCCCATGCCGAGCGCGAAGTCACCCTCGGCCAGCTCCGGGCCGAACTCAACGGCAGCACCTAAGGCGGCTATTTCGACTCGACTGCCGGATCGAAGGCATCGGCACGGTCCCACCGGGGGGCGAACTCCTCGCGGACGTCGGCGGCGAAGGCATCGTCTTTGAGATCGATCATAGCGAAGGCCTCGGTCGGATCCAGCGGGTTCGGCACCTCGATACAGACCTCGACCCGGTCGACGAGCATGAACGTCCCGTCGACATCGTCGAGGGTGCGGACCGCAAAGCGCCCGTACTCGTCGAGCCGGTCGTGATAGCGGCTGACGCTCCGCTCGGAGAGGTTATCGACCACCTCGGGAGTAACCAGCAGATCGACGTCGACCCCGCGGTCGAGGGCCGCTTGAAGCTTTTCGGCGACCCGGTCGGTAGCGCTCCGGAGATCGATCCCCGAGCCGGGGGAGCCGGCGACGTAGATCAGTTCCTCCTCGGCGGCCGCGATCCGTTCGAGCAGGAGTTCCAGCGTCTCGCCGGGGCCGACCGCGGCGGTCCAGAACTGCTCGTCGACCGGCCCGGTGGCGTCGATCTCCTCGACGAGGCTGTCGACGACCTCCTCGTACTGGCGGGCTTGGGCGTCGAGTTCGCGCTGTTTGGCCTCCAGCAACCGGTCGAGAGCCACTTCCGGCTCGACGGCGACGTACTTCTTCGGTCGACCGGCGGCCTGACTCCGGACCAAGTTGTGCTGTTCGAGGCTGTTGAGCACGTCGTAGATCCGGCCCATCGGCACCTCACTCGTTCGTGACAACTCCTTGGCGGTTGTCGGTCCGGTTCGGAGCAGGGACCGATAGGACCGAGCTTCGTACTCCGAGAGGCCGAGATCGCGCAGGCTGGGCATACCGGAAACGTGTTCTCAAGCGATAAAAACGCGTCGAGAGTTTATCGGTTCGCCGCGGCCGCCGACACCTGCTCGACCAGCGTCTCGGGGTCAGTCGCCGGCGGGGCGTCGCTGCCGCGGACGGTCGCTTCGCCGGCGTCGACCCCTTCGGCGTCGGGGATGACGACGATCTCGTGGTCGGCGACCCGGAGGGCCGCCCGGTGGAGATCCGAGCCGGCGGGGTCGCCAACGTCGACGACGAGATCGCCGGCAGTGAGTCGGGCGGCGACGCTGCCGTAGCCGGCGACCTGGACGCCGATCCGGTCCCACGCGCCGGCGAAGGCCTCGATGGGCCCGGTAGCGACCTCGCGATAGCGCTCCTCGCCGGTAATGGCGGCCAGATCCAGCAGCCCGTCGGCGACGGCGACGCTGCTGTCGATCGGGTAGAGCGGCCGGTCGCAGAGCCCCTCGCCGCGGGCCGGGCCGTCGCGGAACGCGTCGCCGTCCCACAGCGTCTCGATCGTCTCGTCGGCGACCCGCTGGGCGACCGCGGTGTACCGCTGGCCGCCGAGGACCTGCCGGGCGCGACACCACGCGGTGACGACGCTCGCGGCGTCCGCCAACAGGTGGGTTTCACCGGTCTCGTCGCCCGTCCGGTAGTGGGTGACGACGCCGGAGTCGACGTCGACCAACTCGCCGTCGAGGGCCTCAAGGATCCGCTCGGCGTAGCTTCGGGCCCTGTCGTCGTCGGTGTAGCTGTAGTAGGTCAGCAGGGCGTCGGCCGCAAGCGCGTTGCCGCCGGCGAAGACGGTGAGATCGGTCCGAGGGGATTCGTGGTCGGCCCGCTCGTCGGCCGCGAGGCTGTAGTAGGCCGCCCCCTGGCCGGGGCCCTGACTGCCGCCGACGGCGATCCCGGTCCACAGTGTGTCGGTGAGGTAGTCGACCGTCCGGGCGGCCGGCTCGCGGTAGGCCTCGTCGCCGGTGTAGAGGTAGGCGTTCGCAAAAGCTCGCAGGAGGGCGGCGTTGGTATCGAGGACTTTCTCGTAGCGGACGTCCGACCAGTCGCCGCCCGTGGCGAAGCGGAAGAAGCCGCCGTCGACCGTGTCGTGGAGATGCTGGGCGATGGCATCGAGCGTCTGGAGGGCCTGCTGGCGCTCGCGTTTGAGGGCGAACTCGACTGTTCGGGGCAGTGGGAACTTGGCCTCGGTTCCCCAGCCGCCGTGGCGGGGGTCGAACTGCTCGGTGCTCAAAAGAAGAGATACGAAAAGAACTTAAGAATGCCGGTTCTTTAGACAAAAAAACACTCAATTTTGCCAGTCATTTTTTTCAAATGCCCAAATCCGATTTTAAATGTTACAAAAAAACACAGTCGAACCCCACACACTGGAAGTATTAGAGCATTTGAGCGCTGATACACATCTCAATAATTTTCAACTGGCAGGGGGTACAGGTCTTGCGCTGCATATCGGGCACAGAAAATCCATAGACCTTGACTTTTTTTCTCTCGATAGTTTTGATGCTGATAACCTGCTTCAGTATTTAGAAAGTGA
>JAWOEO010000162.1:0-4759 GCA_046482755.1 Halohasta sp.
AATCGAGATCACGGTACCGAACCGGAAGCTGTGTCACGAACGGCTGGCTGGCCATACGGGACCGCTCGGCGGCCGGCCATATCGGGGTGTCGGACAGGGAGTCTCTGCCTACTAGGTGTAGGCGGCGGGTCATGCGCCCATCGGGACACAGCAGACCGGGACGCTCGCGTGCCGGACGACCGATTCGGTGACGCTCCCGATCAGATACCGCTCGACGCCGCTGCGGCCGTGGGTCCCCATGGCGATCAGGTCGACCGCATGCTCCTCGCTGTAGCGCCGGATGACACGAGCGGCCGGGCCGGTACCGATCGTCGCGGTCACGCTCACCTCGGCGTCGGCCGCCTGCTCGCGGATCGCATTGAGGGCGGTCTCCCCGGTCGCTTCGAGGGCGTCGTAGACGCCCGCCAACTCGCCACCGGCGAACCGACCGGTGTCGACCGAGTACAGCGCGTGGAGCCGCCCGTCGGTGTCGGCCAGCGTGAGCCCCCAGTCGACCGCCAGAGCGGCCGCCTCGCTGCCATCGGTCGGGATGAGTACCTCCCGATAGCCGGCTCGGATCTCGTCGGTCGCCGCCGGCGGGACCACGAGGATCGGGACGCTCGCGGTCCGAAGGACCTTCTCGGCGACGCTCCCGAGGACGAGTCGGTTGAGCCCGCTACGGCCGTGGGTTCCCATGGCGATCAGGTCGACCCCGTGGCGCTCGGCGTACTCGGTGACCGCCCGGAACGGACGGCCCCACTCGACGGCGGTCGTGGGTTCGGAATCGAGGTGGGGCCGGGCCAGTTCCGTGACTGTCTCGACCGCACGCCGCGCCTCGGCCTCGAACCGTCCCTTCGGATCGGTCTCGTCGACACCCGACAGCGAGGGGTCGGCTTCGAGGGCGTCGATGACCGACAGTACGTGCAGTTCGGCCTCCATGTCTGCTGCGAGTCCGATCCCGTGGCGGGCTCCCGTTTCGGCCCCGTCGCTGCCGTCGGTCGGAATCAGAATCGAGTCGATCGACTGGTGCATGGTCGACCGTCGGCGCTCTCGAAGGTAATCGTATCTGCCGACGAGCGGAGTGTCGCGCTGTCGATCCGACTGAGATGATCGGTCGGCATTACCTATCGCACTATATGATTTATCCGTCCGCAAGCAGCCGTCGACGAACGAGGCCAAACGGATATCTTAAACAGGCCGTAGTCCAAACGTCGGCCTATGAGTCTGGAACGCACCCAGTACTGTCCCGACTGTGGATCCGAGTCGACGTTCTACCGGGCGGCCAGCACAAACCTCCACCTCGGCGAGAAAATCAAGTGGCGGTGTCCGGACTGCGAGTACACCTTCGTCGAGATCGACGACATCGACACCCTCCCGGCCGAGAGCTGAACGGCGGTTTTGTTTTTCGGCCGGCCACGTCGCCAGCGATAGCTACTGTGTGGTCGACAAGTGATCGACCGATCCACGGTCGACACCTGGGGTGATGTCCGGCTACGACACCACACACGTTGCCGGCCCACGTTCGATATCCGAGTCGACCGACGTGCGGTACCGCTCGCGATCAGCGAGAACTGATCACACGTAACGACGATCCGCGTCGACACGCGTGCGAAGAACCCCGTATGAGCGTTACGTACGACCAGCGACCGCCAGCACTACCCGCGTCACCCGGTTCGTCGACAACTAATAAATCAAATATCGATATATAAAATTTCTCGGCTGGCGGTCCAACAGCAGTGACGGGTAGCCACAGATAGAACGCCGAACGGGAGCGAAAGCGGTCGATCACACAGCGCCGAACCACAACCGTGTTGACAGCGCCCCGGCGAATGAGGGTATGACGAGGTCGACGCGCGCGACGCTGTGGGTGATCTTGGCGTCGGCGACGCTGACGGTGATGGCCGGCGCGATCCTCGGGCCGATCGTCCCGGCGATCCAGTCGAGCCTCGGCGTCTCCGAATCCAGCGCCGGCCTGATCATCACGACCCACGGGGCGCTGATCGTGCTGGTCAGTCCGCTGGCGGGGGCGCTGGTCGACCGCGTCGGCCCGCGCCGCCCGTTCGTGTTCGGCCTGTTGCTGTACGGCGTCGGCGGTGGGGCGGGACTGGTGGTCGACGAGTTCGTGCCGCTGTTGGCCTCACGGGCGGTGTTGGGCGTCGGTGTGGCGTTTATGTACACCGGGATTACCGTCCTGATCTACGAACTCTACGAGGGCCAGCGGATGAACCGTGCGCTGGGCCTGCGGAGCAGCGCCAACAGCGTCGGCGCGGTGATCTGGCCGCTGGTCGGCGGCGCACTCGGAACCCTCTCGTGGCAGGCACCCTTCGGCGTCTACCTGATCGCTCTCCCGCTGGGCCTGCTGGCGGTGGTGACGATCCCGGAGACCGCTGTCGAGGGCCGTGCGTCCGGCACGGAGACGGGGATCACGGGCGTCGTCGACGTCCTCCGGCGTCGACCGGGGCTACTGGGGGTCTATCTGCTGTACTTCGTGGCCAACAGCCTGCTGTATGCCATCGTCGTCTTCTATCCACAACTGCTCGAAGCCGTCGGGATCACCTCCTCGCTGTCGATCAGTCTCTATCTCGCGGCCAACGGGCTGGCCGGCGGCCTCTCGGCGGCCACCTACGACCGGCTCGTCGACCGAACCAGCCGATCGGTGCTGGTCTCTGTGGCGCTGCTGTTGTGGACGCTCGCGTTTGCTGGGGCGACGCTCGTCGACTCCCCGCTGGCGGCGGTCCCCACCGTCGTCGGGGTCGGTCTCGGCATCGGCCTCGTGTTCCCCTCGGCGTTCGGCTGGATCGAGGCGCTCGCACCGGTCGACCGGCAGGGTCAGTTCAGCTCCTATCTCGCCTCGGCGGGCTACACCGGTCAGTTCCTCTCGCCGGTGGTCTTCGGCCCGCTGGTGCCGATCGTCGGCGTCCGTGGTGTCTTCGGGGCGGCCGCAGTCGTGGCGGCTGCCGGGCTCGTCGTCGTGAGTGTCGGTCGACAGTGAAACCGGCTGTCGATCAGTCGGCCGGCTGTTCGGGTTCGGTCTCAAAGGCCACGTCGAGACACCGGCAGGCGTCGAGTTCCGGATCGAAACAGTCGGGACACTCGGGTTTGCGGTCGATGATCGTGTCGAGCCGCTCGGCGACGGTGCCGTCGATGACGGGTTCGAGCTCGCGGGCCTCCGCGCGGAACTCCTCGACACCGAGGACGTTGGCGAGGAACCGCTCGATGATACAGTAGGTCTGGAGCGCATCGCGGGCGCGGACGATCCCGTCGTCGGTGAGACTCACCCCCTTGTACTTCTCGTGTTCGGCCAGCCCGCGGTCTTCGAGCTTGCCGATCATTTCGTTGGCGCTGGCGGGACTCACATCGAGCATATCGGCCACCCGGCCGGTTGCGGCGGGTTCGTTGTCCTGCTGTTGGATCAGATAGATGGCTTTGAGATACTGGTTGGCCGTGTTCATTCGCGTTCCTCCATAATCGTGGTTACCTGCTCGACGCCGTCGCGCTCCTCGTCTTTGAGACCCTCCAAGACCTCGATCACGCGCTCGCGGTCGACCGAGAACTCGGCGTCGCTGGCCTCGATCGCCTCGATGAGGTCGGCGTAGAACTTGTAGGCGGTCTCCTCGTTACACAGTTGGTCGTAGAGCACGCCGTCGAAGTCCTCGGGTTTGGTCTTGCCGTAGCGTGCTTCGACGAGGGTTTCGATCTCGTCGAAGGGGACGCTGTCGACGGCCAACCCGTCGATGAGGGCTTCGAGCCGCTTGCGGTGGTCGGCAGACTCCTCGGCCGCATGCGAAAGGAGATCCTCGATCTCGTCGTCGAGCGTGCGGTCCTCCTCGGCGAGCGACTGGTAGTGCCGGGAGGCACGCGCCTCGACGACCTCTTCGAGGACGATCCCGATCTGGAGCAGTCGGGCCAGCTGCCGGTCGGATCCCACCTGCTGGCCGAGACTCACGACCATCCCCCGTCCGATGCGACTGTATTCATGTGCTGCTATCCGGGCGACGGGGACTTACGGTTTTCCCTCGACAGCCGGTCACCGACCGAACAGCCGGTCGACCAGCGACCGTTGCTGTGGCCGTTCGGCCAGCAAGACCGAGGAGTCGACATCGTTGAGCACGTCGAACGCAAGCGAGCCGCGGACGAGCCGCGAAAGCAGCCCCTCGCGGGTCGCCCCGATAATCACCATCGATCGATCCTCGGCGTGGCGGGCGATCGCCCCTTCGACATCCCCGGAGGTGTCGACGATCCGGTTGGCCGCATCGAGGCCGCGGTCGGCGGCCCACTCGTCGAGGAACGCCTCGCCGTCGCTTTGTTCGGACTCGTCGTCGACGACGTAGAGCAGCGAGACGTCCGAACCCCGGTCGAGCAGAATCTCGGCGATCTCGGCGGAGAGATCCGAACTGTAGCCACCCGCCGTCGGGACCAACACGTCCGAGAGATCGAAGCCGCGGTCCTTCATCACGAGGAAGTCACACGGCAGGTCGCTGGTGAGTTCGTCCAGCGGGGATTAATTCAATGAGTGCAGGAGAGCCGCTTAACCCTGAGGTAATCCGTGTTTGGAAAGATACTTTTGGCCTTGAGATCTATGATTTCTTCGGACAGACTGAAACGGTATGTGTTCTTTCAAACTACCCCTTTATGCCGATTAAATATGGTTCTGTGGGAAGGCCGACACCTGGTCATGATGTAAGAATTGTAGATGATGCTGGAGAAGAGCTTCCTGCTGAAGAGGAAGGAAATATTGCGATATATATAGGTGATGTGCATCCGCCAGGTCTTTTTAAAG
>JAWOEO010000173.1:0-3083 GCA_046482755.1 Halohasta sp.
CTACAGCGTCGGCGTGCACATAAACGCGGCGGACATGTACGAGGAACTTCTCGAACGGGACGTGATCCCGGACGTCGTCACGGATCAGACGTCGGCTCACGACGCACTGGAGGGATACTATCCGAGCGGCTACACCCTCGACGAGGCGGATGCCCTGCGCGAGCGGGATCCGGAGCGCTACCGCACGGAGAGTCTCGACACGATGGAGCGCCACGTCGACGCGATCTTGGCGATGCAACGCGCTGGCGCGGTCGCCTTCGAGTACGGAAACAACATCCGCGGACAGGTTAAAGAGCACCGAGGACGCGACGACGCGTTCGATTTCCCCGGGTTCGTCCCGGCGTACATCCGGCCCATGTTCTGTCGGGGGCAGGGCCCGTTCCGGTGGCTCGCGCTCTCCGGCGAGGAGTCCGACATCTACCGGACGGACGACGCGGTACTGGAGCTGTTTCCGACTAAGGAGCGACTGCGTCGGTGGATCGATCTCGCACAGGAACACGTCGAGTTTCAGGGACTACCCTCACGGGTGTGTTGGCTCGGGTACGAAACGACTCGGGCAACCGAGGTGGGCCTCGACGACGTCGACGCCGTCGATCCCGACGACGAGCTGACCGAACGTGCACAGTTCGCCCTGCGCATCAACCAGCTTGTCGCCGACGGCGCGATCACCGCCCCGATCGTCGTGACGCGAGATCACCTCGACGCGGGAAGTGTCGCCTCACCGAACCGGGAGACGGAGGCGATGAAGGACGGTAGCGATGCGGTCGCCGATTGGCCGATACTGAACGCCCTGTTGAACTGCGCTGCGGGCGCCGACATCGTCAGCGTCCACGACGGCGGCGGCGTCGGCATCGGCAACGCCGTCCACACCAACAACCACGTCGTCCTCGATGGGACGGAGCGGGCGGCCAAAACGGCCATGCGAGTGTTCACCACCGATCCGGGGATGGGCGTCGTCCGGCACGCCGACGCCGGCTACGAGACCGCACTCGAAGAGGCCGAACGCTCGAACGTCGAGATCCCCATGGGCGGTGAGGAGTGATGTCTCCCCGCTCGCTCGCGCCCGCCGAGCAGCCGTCGATCACTCGACCATGACCGATTACACCGTCATTCACGACGCCGCAGAGCTCCTCGATCCCACCGGGTCGACCGTCACCCGAATAGCGGACGCCGCCGTCGCGATCAGCGAGGGGACCATCGTCGCGAGCGGATCGACCGACGCCGTGACGCACGAGTTCCCGCCCGAAAACGCGGCCGGTGCGATCGACGCGTCGGGGAAGGTCGTCCTCCCCGGTTTCGTCGACTCACACACACACGCCGTCTTTGCGGGCGACCGATCGGAAGAGTTCACCGCAAAACTCGAGGGAAAGAGCTATCAAGAGATCAGAAACGAAGGCGGCGGGATATTGCGCACCGTCGAGGCGGTCCGCGCGGCCTCGATGGCTGAACTCGTCGAAGGGCTGTTGGCACGGCTCGACCAGATGGTCGCTCACGGAACGACGACCGTAGAGGTGAAATCCGGGTACGGCCTCTCGGTCGAGGCCGAACGCAAACTCCTAGAGGCGATCGACGTGGCCGCCGACCGGCACCCGCTCGACGTCGTGTCCACGTTCATGGGTGCCCACGACGTGCCGGCGGGGTCGGACACCGACGAGTACGTTGAGACGGTCATCGACGACCAACTCCCCGCGGTCGCCGATCTGGCCGAGTTTTGCGACGTGTTCTGTGAGGCAGGTGTGTTCACGACCGAGCAGTCCCGTCGGGTACTCGAAGCGGGGGCGGACGCCGGTCTAACGCCGAAGGTTCACGCCGAAGAGTTCGAACGCATCGGCGGTGCTCGGGTGGCCGCTGACGTCGAGGCGGCCAGCGCCGACCACCTGCTGCAGGCGACCGCCGAAGACGCCGAGGCCCTCGCTGCGGCCGACGTCACGCCCGTATTGCTCCCCGGCACGGCATTCACCCTCGATACCGAGTATGCGGATCCCACGCTGTTCGAGGAGGTCGCCATCGCGACTGATTTCAACCCCAACTGCCACTCGATGAGCATGGAGTTCGCCGTCGACTTGGCGTGTCACGGCATGCGAATGGCACCCGATACGGCCCTCAGATCGGCGACAGCGGTCGCCGCGAAGGCGCTCGATCGGACCAACGGAACCGGGACGCTCCAAGTGGGCGCACCCGGTGACGTGATCATTTCCTCTGTATCGAGCGTGGACCAAATCCCGTATAATTTCGGGATCAGTACGATCGAGACGGTTCTCAAGGACGGCGAGGTGGTGTATCATGACTGAGATCGTCGTCGATGGCGAGAGCCTGACGCCCGCGGACGTCGAGGCGGTGGCCCGACACGACGCAACGGTCGCGGTCGCGGAGCAGGCCCGCGAGGACGTCCGTACGTCCCGCGAACGCATCGAGGACATCCTCGACACTGACGAGGCCGTCTACGGCGTCAACACCGGCTTCGGTGAGCTCGTGCGATCTGAAAAAGGCAGAGGTCTCACGCATCAAGCAAAAGATTCGAGCCTTAGAATCTGCGCTCACAGCAAACCAAACGATTGCTAGGTTGATAGACCTAGAGGTCAAGAACTATGCCTAGCGAAAACATCAAGAAGCTAATCCTAAAAAGGGATGAAGGAATCTGTTGGCACTGTGGAACTGATGTCGTCACAATCCATCACCGCATGAATCGGAAGATGGGTGGAGATAAGACTAAAGCCAAACTTGCTGACAGACCTTCAAACCTTTTGACGATCTGCCCAGAGTTCAACTCACTTATGGAGTCCGACCTTGACGCTCTTCGGTTAGCTAAGGATAAGGGATGGAAACTTCGCATGGGTGAGATGTCAACCCATACACCAGTTTGGCGTTTTGACGGAACTTGGTGGATACTAAGCGACAAAGGAAAGAAATTTCAGAGAGAAGACCATGAATAAAAAACAATTAGAATCACTCGAGCGTGAACGGTATGACATAAGTTACCGAAACATAAAGCCAAAAAAGAAGCTAGTTATTGACAAGCCAAATTCGACACACGTCGAAGCACTCTCAGAGAGATATAAGCAGATGTTCTTTCACGCTGGGAG
>JAWOEO010000244.1:0-5625 GCA_046482755.1 Halohasta sp.
CTTATCTCGATGATCCTACAATTTTTAACCCTTCCGGAGTTTTGCCTGAAGGAATTCATACTTTTGAAGTTCATGTGTTGGGCGATTGCGGACTTGATGAAACCTTAAAAGGATTTCAAGTGGAAATAATGCATAACCCCCTTCGAGCGGTTCAGGGTGCGATCACTTTCCTGACGCGGCTGCCGGTCGGCGGCGGCGAGGCCGAGTGGGCGGCGTTCCGGAGCCACCCGTACACCCTGCCGCTGGTTGGGTATCTCATTGGGGCGGCCGCCGGAGCGGCCTTCTTTTTGCCGGTCCAGCCGACGACGGTCGTCGCGGCGTATCTCGTCGTTCTGTACGGCCTCTCGGGGATCACCCACGCCGACGGGCTGGCCGACGTCGGCGACGCCATCGGGGTCCACGGCGACCGCGAGCGCCGCCGTGAGGTCCTGAAGGATTCCTCGACCGGCGTCGGCGGGATGCTCCTGCTGGCAGTGACGCTGGTCGTGTTGACGCTGGGTGCACTCGGCTTTGCGGGCACCGACGCGATGATCGCCTTCCGGCTGGCGGTCGCCGCCGAAGTGGGGGCGAAACTCGGAATGGTGCTGGTGATCTGCTACGGCCGGCCGGCCCACGAGGGGCTCGGTTCGCAGTTGGTCGACCGACTCGATCGGGCGGCCTACGGACCGGCGGTCATCGTCGCCGCGCCGGCGATCCTGCTGGCTCCCGCGGGGTCGACGGTCGCGCTGCTGGGTGCGCTCGCGGCCGGCCCACTGGTCGGCGCAGTGACCCTGACGTGGGGATACCGAGCGCTCGGCGGGGTGTCGGGCGACGTGATCGGCGCGACCAACGAACTCGCCCGTGCAGTCGGGCTCCATCTGGGGGTGTCGCTGTGGATCCTGCTGTGAGCCCGCCCGCGCTGGTGATGTGTGGCGGCCGGGGCAGCCGGCTCCGGCCAGCGGTCGGCGAGACCGAAAAACCGCTCGTCGAGGTCGGCGGCCGACCGATGGTCGATCGCGTGTGTGCGGCGCTCCGGGCGAGCCGGGTCGAGGAGATCTACGCCGCGGTCTCGCCGCAGGCCCCCGAGACGGCCGCCCAGCTGGCCGACACCGACGTCACCGTCGTCGAAACCCCCGGCGAGGGATACGTCGACGATCTCACCGCCGCCCTCGATGTGGTCGGGACGCCGGCGGTCACGGTGAGCGCCGACCTTCCCTTCTTGCAGGCCGCTCACGTCGACCGTGCGATCGCGGCGGCCGACGGCAGCTCGGTCGCGGTCTGTGTGCCGCTGTCGGTCGCCGAGTCGGTTGGGGCCAGCGCCGAGACGACCGTCGACCACGAGGGCCAGCCAGTGGTGCCGACGGGGCTGAACGTCGTCGGCGAGGGGGCAGACCGGCGGCTCGTCGTCGAGGACGAACGGCTGGCGGTCAACGTCAACCGGCCGGCGGATCTTCGGTTGACAGAAAGGATAGTTCGAGAATCATACTACTCAGTTTCGGAATAACCGGATTCGAGTTCGGAAACGGCAGCTTTCGCTGGTTATTAAACAATAATTTATAATGCGGTTCTCTAGTGGTCGACTATGGATCCCCGTATGCTCGACGAACTCGACCGGGTGCCCCACGGGGGAACCGCCGATCCCCGTCGGCTGGATTTCAGCGCCAACACCAATCCGATCTCGCCGCCGGGGACGGTGTCGGTCTACGAGTCGGCGTTCTCGGCGGCCCGCCGGTATCCGGCCGACGACTACTGTGAGTTCCGCGCGGCCGCCGCCGAGTACGTCGGGGCCGAGGGCCGGCAGATCATCCCCACTCCCGGCGGGCTGGCGGGGATGCGGCTGGCGTTTTCGGTGCTGGTCGACCCCGGTGACAGCGTCGCGGTGCCAGCCCCGAGTTTCGGCGAGTACGCCAAGGAAATCCGGCTACAGGGCGGCGAGCCCACGTTCGTCGACGCCGACGAGGCGATCACCTCGGTCGACCCCGCCGACCACGAACTGGTGATCGTCTGCAACCCGAACAACCCCACCGGGACGGCCTACTGTCCGGCCGGGCTCCGGAAGCTGGCCGCCCGATGTCGGAACGCCGGGACGACGCTGCTGGTCGACGAGGCGTTTCTGGATTTCACCCCCGACCCCTCGCTGGCCGGCACCGAGGGCGTGGTCGTCGCCCGGTCGCTGACGAAAATCTTCGGGCTGCCAGGGCTGCGGGCCGGCTTTCTGGTGACGACCGGCCGGCTCCGCGAGCGGCTCGATGTCGCCCGGCCGGCCTGGGGGCTGAGTACGCCCGCGGCGGCGGTCGGCGCACACTGTCTGGCCGCGACCGACTTCGTCGAGGCGACCCGCCTGCGCGTCGACCGCGAACGCGAGTGGCTGACCGACCGGCTGGCCAACCGCTTCGACGCGTACCCCTCGGAGGCTCCCTTCATCCTGCTGGAGACCGACTGCCCGGCCGTCGAAGTGATCGACCAGGCCCGCTCGAACGGGATCGCCATCCGGGATGCGACGACCTTCCGCGGGCTCGACTCCCACGTCCGCGTCGCGGTCAAACGCCGCCACGAAAACGAGCAGTTGGTCGACGCACTCGGCCTGTAGCGTCCCGCTGGCGACCGTCGACACGCCACACGGCCGGAGTTGGAACCGGGGGAATCAAGACTGATAATTTATAAGCCAAGTTTTTGTTTCGTCTGTGCCTTACTGTCGTAATAGCACGTACTGTCCTTTGTGTCGACACCGACGCCCGGGTATCGGATGTCGCAGCCGCAGTCGAAAGCGAGGAGTCACTCACGGCGATCGAAGCGACGTCAGTCGGGGAGGCCGTCGACGCGATCGACGCCGAACCGGTCGTCGGCGTCGTCACCGCCTACGAACTGGACGATGGCACCGGAATGGAGGTCATTCAGGCCGTCCGCGAACACATCCCACAGACGCCGGTCGTACTGTTTACCGACGTTTCGCCCGCGGATATCGACACCAGTTCGTTCGAGGAGTTGCTCGTCGAGTATCTCAACCGGGAACTACCGGATGCCGCCGATCGCCTCGGCTTCATCGTCGACGACGTGATCGACCACAGCGCCCAGGTCGGCTTTCTCACCCCTGACAACGAGGACGAACGGCTCGAAGCCCTCGAACGCTACGACGTCGACGAGCTCCCGATCGAGGAGAGCTTCGACCGGCTGACCGACCTCATCGCCGCCCACTTCGATATCGCGGTCGCCTTCGTCGGCCTCATCGAGGAGGACCAGGAGAACTTCCTGGCCTGTACCGGCGCGGACTGGGACACCCTGACCCGCGAGGACACCATCTGTACCCACAGCATGCTCCAGGAGGACGTGATGGTCGTCGAGGATATCGCCAACGACAAGCGGTTCAGCAAGAACGAACAGCTGGAGAACCTCGGCATCGTCTCGTATGCGGGCGCGAACATGACAAGCTCCGACGGCCACGTCATCGGGCAGGTCTGTGCGCTCGACCACGAGGCCAGAACCTACACCGCCGAGGAGAAACACCGACTCGAACAGTTCGCCGAGACGGCCATGGAGATCCTCGAACTCAGACAGTCGGTTCGTGAGGCCCGCGGCATGGAGGCGAGCCAATGAGCCTCCGGAGCAACGGGTTCGGCACGGCCGACCTGCCGATCGACGGCATCGACTCCGGGAGTTCGATCCTGCTGACCGGCGATGACACCGCGGCGCTGAAGACGGTGTTCGCCCGGCTGGTCGCGGCCGACGACGACGAGCGCAGCATCGTGTTGGCGACCAACGCCGGCGGCCGGTCGATCCAGCGCCTGCTCAACGACGCCCGCACCAACGCCGGCTCGCGGGCCTCGATCCTGACCGCCGAGGGCCCCGCCCGCGGCGACGACGTCACGAGCGTCGACGACATCGCCGACCTCACACAGGTCGGGATGCAGTTCTCGACGCTGGTGGCCACCGCCCAGCAGTCGACCGACCGGTTCCGCTCGGGGATCTTCCTCTGTTCGACCATTGCCGGTGAAGTCGAGGACACCCGCTCGGTGTTCCGGTTCCTCAATTCGAACTTCCTGACCGAACTCCGCCGCGGCGATGGGATCGGCGTCGTCGCCATCGACCGGAGCGCCGAGATGGGCACCAACGTCGACAGCATGATCTCGGGGATGGAGACCTCCTTCAGTGCCCGGATCGACATCGAGACGGCCAGCCGCACCGAGGCGACCCTCGATATCTCCGGCATCAACGGCAGCGAAGGCACGGTCGACGTCTCGCTGTAGCCGGCACCGCCGTTTCCTTCGAACCGTTAGTGAAGCGTTCCCTCACGGTGGTCGACATCGTAGGCGAACAACGCATAGCCCACGTCTTCGGGCGAGTAGCCCGTCTCGCTGGCGATCTCGCGGATCGGCTCGATCATCGTCACGTAGTCGGCGGCATCGAACGACTCCTTGCGCCCTTCGACGTGGTCGAACCGTTCGAGCGTCGCCCAGACGCGGGTGTCGACGATCGCATGCCGCGAGGGGTCGAGTGCGGTCAGCACACAGGAGGCCGTCGGGGCCTTGAAGCCGCGAAGGCCGGCGATCAGGTGGAGCTTCGAGAAGTCGCCGTCGACCCGTCGGACGTTGGCGGTGACCTCGACACAGCGGTCGGCCGGATTGCGGTCGACGTGGTAGGCGCTGCGCGTCGAGGACTCGTAGGCGATCTCGTACAGCTGCTCGCGGGTCAGATGACCCTGCTTTCGGTACTGGCGGCCGAACTCGGCGATCCGCTCGGGGAGGACACCCTGTGTCTCGGCGTAGGACGCCAGATACTCCGCGATGAATGACGCGTCGATCCCGGACATATCGGCGAGAGACACGACGTCGCCGAAAACGTTCCTCTTCGAGCGAGGGCTCCATCGATCGGGCCACGCGGCTGTCGACCGCTGGCAAACCCCACGACGCCGGCGGCCTCAGCGAAACGAAGGTGTTAAACAACTCCCTCGCATCTCCTCGGATGCGGGACTGTGGGGTAGTGGTATCCTCTGCGGATGGGGTCCGTAGGACCTGAGTTCGACTCTCGGCAGTCCCATTCCACGTTTTCCTCCCATCGCCGATGTCGACGACGATCAATGTTACCGGCTGGATCGGACACTGAATCCGCCCCTAGTCGCGGTCCGGCCCGTCTGGTCGACGACTCTCGGCGGGCCGACCGCTGGGAGTGGTCGGCTCCGTCTCCGGATCACGCGGCCGCCGTGGGTTCGGTCGACCGGTCACCGAGCCGCCCGGCATGGGCTGGTGCGACCGCCGCTGTCGGCGCTGCTGGAGATCCCACTCCTCGAACATGCCGTACTCTCGCATTGTCGTCACCCCGGCAATCGCCGCCCGCAGTTTGATTCCCACCAGCGGAATGTCCGCGATTCCGATGACGACATCCGCCTCAAGAACGACTCCCTTCTGGAGCAGCACGTCCAGCAGGTCGACGAGCACGTCCTCGGAGTCACTGGTCGGCTCCATTGCCTCCTCCCTGGCTGTCGGAGGTGACTGAGTTCCTGGGTACCGAAGATACCATACTGTTCCCGTCATGCATGGATGCCAATGCCGGTGTCTTCGAAGCCCTCCTTAACAGTGAAGACATAATGATATCCGACAGGCTGGTACATGCCTCCATTATTGACGGTATGAGGTTATGCAGTGCGGAGCA
>JAWOEO010000295.1:0-8815 GCA_046482755.1 Halohasta sp.
CGCGAGACGGGAGAGCGTCTCTTCCTGGATACTTCCGGAGCTGAACTGAGCGGCGATCGGTACGACTGGGCCTATACCTTCGAGGAGGGGCTCGCCCATATCGCAATCGGGGACTATGACACCGGGATGTTCGGCTACATCAACGATCAGGGCGAGATGATCTGGCCGCCGTCACACTGATCGTGACGGGGTCCGCCCTCGATCGCCCAACCCGAGGGCGCATGAACTGGCGCCCTCGGGCCCGACGCGAAACCTGAACCGGCCCAACGCTCCGGCCCGGTGCACCCCGACGCGTGCGCCGGGCTGGTACAGATACTCATGAGCAGGCTTGCCCATTGATCGGCAATCGGAGTCCCGAATCCAGCGCACGGCCACGACCCGTCGTACCACGCAGACAGTCGTGTGCGGAGCTCAGGATCGCTCGAACCGAGCAGGTCATGCTGTATGCGCATGAGGGCACGGTAGAATCAGTACGCTTACGCGTCTTCTGTGCATGGTTTCCTTTTCTCTTCGTGTTCAGAACGAGCGTATAGGGCGGACGTAATATCCATAGTTCTTTATCCCCGACCAGAGCTCACCGTTTGTTTTAAGGCCATACGCTATATCATAATCAAAACCCGCATTTGGCTTATCTGAGGAGCTCCAGTACAGCCCCCCGGAGCTGAAGCCACCACAGTTGCTGTTGCCGTCATACTGGTAGAGTTCTGTCATCATCACATCGAGCTCATCCAGTGATGGCAGAAACCAGTCACTGTATCCGCCAGAGGACAATTCGTCGCAGTACTGGGCTGCTTTGCCTGAAATGCCGTTGTTGTTTGGGTAACCGCGAGCTCCCGTGCCTCGGCGGCCGCCCGGCGGAACCGCTCGGCGGCGGCCGCCGGCGCGCCACGAGCCGACGAGATCGGCTTGCCCGCCTCCCGGACGATGGTGTCGACGAGCGTCTCGGCGCGGGCCTCGATTTCGTCGGCGATCGCCTCCAGCCACTCGGCGCGTTCGACCGGCGTGGTCTCCCGCATGGCCGGCTGGGCCGCCTCGGCGGCCGCCAGTGCCGTCTCGGCCTGGGCTGGAGTCGCCGCCGCGATCTCGCCGACCGTCCCGTCTGTGGTGAGATCCCGAACGGCAATCGTGTCGTCTCCAGACCGCCACATTCCGTCTATGTACAGTTCATCCCGTCGGGAGGGACTCGATTCTGACATTCAGTCAGTCTTTCCGGGATTAGAAAAAAGGATTACGCTGCTGGTGGATCGTGCCGCAACTGCGCCGTCGGCCTACATGTAGCCGAGATCGCGCAGGCGCTCCATCAGGTCCTCTTTGTCCTGGGCGCGGCCGGCGCGTTCGGTCGTGTTGTCGAGATCCTGCAGCCACGCGGGCTTGTCGGTCGTCTTTTCGGTGCTGACTTCGCTGCCGAGGCTCCGGAAGCCGGCGAAGTATTTGGGGGAGATCGGCACGTCGTCCTGGTCGACGCCCTCGGGGAGGTCCTCGGCGGACTCGGGCACGTAGCCGTCCTCGGGGAATTCGTCGACGGTATCGGGCACCACGTAGTTCCAGAAGACGTCCCAGACGTCGCGCTCGTCGAACTGGAGGATGGGCTGAACGCGGTCGTGGGGCGGGTAGATATCCGGATCGTGTCGCGGGCTGAAGAACGTCTCGTCGGCGCGGGCCTCCTGTTCGTCCCAGCGGACCCCGGAGATGACGCCGTCGATCTCGTATGCTTCGAGGGCATCGTTGAGTGCGACGGTTTTCAGCAGGTGGTTGCCGACGTAGGTATCGAGGAGGAACGGGAAGGTGTCCTCGTCGTATTCGAGGATCTCCCGGACGTGGTGCTGGTTGTGCTCCGAGAGGGCCGAGATTTCGATGTCGTCGCCGGGTTCGAGGTCGTGTTCGTCGGCGTAGGCGCCGACGTCCTCGTTGCGGGCATAGACGAGGTCGATGTCCCACTCGTCGGCCCAGTGTTCGATGAAGTCGGTGATCTCCTCGAAGTGCTGGTAGTGATCGATGAAGACCGCCGTCGGTTTGTCGTAGCCGAACTTGTCGGCGACCTGATTGATGAAATAGAGCGTCAGCGTCGAGTCCTTGCCCCCGGTCCACATCACTGCCGGGTTCTCGTACTGTTCGAGGCCGGCTTTGGTGACCTCGATGGCTTTCTCGATCTTGTGCTCCAGCGACGGGTAGTCCGTCGGCTCCTCGCCCTCGCCGTCGGTGTAGTCGACGTCGAGATAGTCGGGAAAGTCTGCTGACATCGTGTAATTACATCTCATTAGCCGGGATAAATCGTTTGTGGCTTTCATGTAGAATGGTATATGGTGTCGACTACCAGTGTTCCTCGACCCCCGACCGGCAAGCCGACGCGGCAAGTCGGAACCGGCCGCCGAGCGACCACCACGACTGGTCGACTGTCTGGTATTCTTATCCGTACCCGGTCCGTGAGGCGAGATAGATGACAGCACACGACAGGTCGACCGGCCGGCGGGCGGTGCTCGAGGGGGCCGGCGGGCTCCTCGGGGCGGCGGCGCTGGCCGGCTGTAGCGGTGCGGGCGGAGCGGCCGACGACGATGGTGCCCCGGTGACTGACGACGAAGCCCCCCTGCCGATCGACAGCCAGCGGCTCTACGAGGAGACGATCGACTCGGTCGTCACGGTCTATGTTGTCGGCGAGGACGGGAGCTCAAGCGGCTCGGGGTTCGTCTACGACGACGCCGGCCATCTCGTGACCAACCAGCACGTGATCGCGGGCGCGGAGACGGTCGACGTGAAGTTCGGCGATCGTGGCGAGTGGCGACGGGCGAGCGTCGTCGGTGCCGACCGGCGGACCGACCTCGCGGCCCTCGAAATCGACGACCCCCCGGCGTCGGCAACCCCGCTGTCGACGGCCGCCCAGTCTCCGAAGCAGGGAGCCCCGGCGGTCGCCATCGGCTCGCCGCTCCGGCTGGAGGGGACGATCACCACCGGCACCGTCAGCGGCGTCGACCGCGCCTTACGGCTGCCGAGCGGGCCGCTGGTCCCCGACGGGATCCAGACCGACGCCGCGATCAACCCCGGCAACAGCGGCGGGCCGCTGTTGAACGCCGACGGCGCGGTCCTCGGCGTCAACACCGTCCGCGCCGACGCGGACAACGTCGGCTTCGCCGTCTCGGCGGGCATCGTCGACCGCGTGGTCCCCGCGCTGATCGAGTCGGGCGACTACACCCACCCGTATCTCGGCGTCGAGACTCGAACCGTAGTGCCGGCGATCGCCGCGGCCAACGACCTCGATGAGACCAGCGGCGCGGCGGTTGTGCGTGTCGACAGCGAGGGGCCGGCCGCGGGACTGCTCCGCGGGCCACAGCGCGCCGAGACGGTCGACGGCCAGCGCGTCCCCACCGGCGGCGACGTGATCGTCCGTGTCGGTGAGACCCGGATCACCGACGATCACGACCTGCTGCGACACATCGCCCTCGAAACCGACCCCGGCGAAACCGTCGACGTCGAGGTGGTGCGGGCAGGCGATCGGGAGACGGTGGCGGTCGAACTCGGCGAGCGCGCCTAGTAGCCGCTGCCGTCCTGCCGAAGGATAACGACCATCGAGAGCCCCGAGACGACCAACAGCAGCACCGAGGGGATCACGGCATACTGGAAGAAGGCCTCCGACTGGGCCCGCCAGACGATGGTGACCAGCGTCTCGAAGCCGGTGGGCCGGAGGATCAGCGTCGCCGGGAGTTCCTTCATCGTCGTCAGGAACACGAGGGCGGCCCCCGCGACGATCCCCGGCGTCACCAGCGGGAGCGTGACTTTCCGGAAGGCCGCAACCGGCGAGGTGCCGAGGCTCCGGGCGGCCTCGACGAGTTTGGGGTCGACCTGCAGCGTCGAGGTGCGGATCGAACCGACCGCCTGTGGCATAAAGCGGACGACGTAGGCGAACACGAGGAGAGGCAGGGTCTGGTAGAGTTCGGGCGTGAAGGGGATGTCGGCGGTCTCGTAGCCGGTCGCAAAGAAGACCAACGCGAGGGCGAGGACGATTCCCGGCACGGCGAAGCCGACGTAGGTCGACCGCTCGAAGAGCCACGCGAGCAGCGACTCGTCGCGGGCGGCGAGGTAGGCCACCGGCAGCGCCGCCAGCACCGCCAGCAGCGCCGCGGCTCCGGCGACCGACACCGAGTTCGTGACGTACTCCAGCCGGAGGGCGAGTTCGGGCCGGGCGGCCAGATCCGCGGTCACGAGCCAGAGGCCGAGGATCCAGATCGGGACCAGCAGCGCCACCCCGGCGACCGACGCCGGCAGCAGGGTCGCGGGCCACCGCCAGACCCCGAGTTCGATCACCGGCCCGCCGGAGCCCTCGCCGCCGACACCGTCACCGTGGACCGTGTCGTCGGGCCGGATCCGCGACTCCAGTGCGAGGACGACCAACACGACCGCCAGTAGCTGCAGCGACAGCAGCGAGGCGTAGTCCTGATTGAAGGCGTTGAACTCGACGAAGATCTGCCGGGTGAACACCGGCAGCCGCATGATTGCGGGCGTACCGAAGTCCGAGACCGCATACAGCGCCGCCAGCAGCGCGCCCGCCGCGATCGACGGCCGGATGTGTGGCAGCGTCACCCGGCGGAAGGCCTCCCACCGGCCGTGGTTGAGGCTTCGGGCCGCCTCCAGCAGCGAGGTGTCGAACGAGACCAGCCCCGCCCGCGTGGTGAGGTACACGTAGGGATAGGTATACAGCGTGATCACGAGGATCGAGCCGGGCAGCCCGTAGATCTCCGGCAGGCGCTCGATACCCAGCGGCTGGAGGATCGACTGAAACTCCCCGCGGGGGCCGAACGCCGAGACGAACGTAAAGGCCCCGATGTAGCTCGGCACCACCAGCGGCAGCGCGACGACGACCGACCAGACTCGGCGGAACGGGAGATCGGTCTGGACGGTCAGCCACGCCAGCGGGACGCCGATCCCCACCGAGAACACGGTCACCCCACCCATCAACAGCAGGCTGTTGAACACCGTCTCGACGGTCGACGGCTGGACCAACAGCTGGCTGGCTCGGTCGGGGTCGACCTGCAGGACCTCGACGAGGAGCCACGTCAACGGGACGAGCATGCTGGCGGCGACCGCGCCGGCCAGCAGCGTCAGTCCGAGCGGTCGGGCATCCGGATCGTCGTCGGTCGTCGTCAATCGGTCGAGAGCAGTCATTGTCTGAGACGCCGTGTCGACGGCGAGTAGTCGGCAGTGGACGACCCGTCGACACGAGCTATCGGTGGGTCGACCACCCGACGGGCTAACCCTGTCGGATTCCGACCACCGGTCAGTTCCCGATCCAGTTCCAACGGATATAAGTTTTAGGTTTACCTAATCCGGCTATGGAGCTGACGAGACGGGACGCGGTCGCGGCGCTGGCGGCACTCGGGGTGGCCGCCCCGACGGCTGGTTGTGTCGCCCCGACTGCCGACGCCGAGGACAGAGTCGGCGGCGAGGCCACCGAATCGGGCACCGACGAGGGCGAGAGTGGTGTGGACGAGGAGGCGAGTATCGAGACACTGACCGCCGCCGCGGAGGTGTTGTACCCCTCGGCAGTCGACGGGATCGGCGAGTTCGTCGAGACGTTTCTGGCCGGGCGGCTCGACGACGACCCCCACGCGGCGGGGCTCCGTGCGGCCGTCGACGTCCTCGAAACGCGGGCCAGGGCATGGTATGACGACGGCTTCGCCGCGCTCGACGTCGACGAGCGCGACTCGCTGCTCCGGGAGGCCGGGGCGGCCGCGGCCGAGCCGGATCCGGAGGGGACGCCCGCCGAGCGGCTCCGCTACTACGTCGTCAACGAGCTACTGCTGGCCCTCTACAGTTCGCCGACCGGCGGTGAGCTGGTCGGCATCGAGAACCCCCAGGGCCACGCCGGCGGCCTCGACAGCTACCAGCGGGGGCCGGCAGCGTGAGTCCCGCCGGGAACGTCGGAACCGAGGGGTCGACCGACCGGACGCCGGTCGAGGACTGCGACGTCTGTGTGATCGGCGCAGGACCGGCGGGCGCGCTCGTGGCGAGTCGGCTCGCCGAGGCCGGCCACGAGGTGGTCGTCCTCGACGCAGGGCCACGGTTCGACCCGAGCGACCGGCTGGCCCGACAGGAGCGAGCGATCCGCCCGGTCTACGACCGGCCCGACGTCTGGGAGAGCGACCCCGAACGGGACGCCCACTCGAACTCCGGCGATCGGTTCTACCCCTTGAATCACGCTCGTGTCAAGGGGATCGGCGGGTCGACGCTCCACTGGCAGGGGATGGTGATGCGGCTCCACGAGGCCGATTTCAACAGCGCAAGCGAGCGGGGGGTCGGCGTCGACTGGCCGGTCGACTACGAGGACCTCCAACCCTACTACGCCGCGGCCGAACGCGAGTTGGGCGTGGCCGGCGGCGACAACCCCTTCGCGCCGCCGCGAGAAGAGCCGCGGCCGATGCCGGAGTTCCAGCCGTCCTACAGTGACAGCCTGTTCGCCGAGGCCTGCGACGAACTCGAAATCGCCATGCACTCGGTTCCCAATGCGCGGAACTCGGAGTCCTACGACGGCCGCAGTCAGTGTGTGGGGTACGGCACCTGCCAGCCGGTCTGTCCGTCGGGGGCCAAGTACGACGCGACCGTGCATATCGATCGCGCCGAAAACGCGGGCGCGACCGTGGTCGACCGCGCGCCGGTCCAGCGGCTCGACCACGACGCCGACTCGATCACGGCCGCCGAGTACGCCACCCCCGACGGTGAGCACCGACAGGAGGCCGACCAGTTCGTGATCGCGGCGGGCGGCGTCGAAACGCCGCGGCTGCTGTTGCTCTCGGCGTCCGAGGAGTACCCAGAGGGGCTGGCGAACTCCAGCGGACTGGTCGGCAAGTTCTTCATGGACCACCTGTTCGCCGGCACCGGTGGCCTGCTCGACGAACCCACTCGACAGGGACACATCGGCTTTCTCACCAGCGAGTCCCACCAGTTCTACGACGAGGCCGACGAAGAGATCGGGCCGTTCAAACTGGAGTTCTTCAACTACGCCGGGCCCTCGCCGGTCGAGTCGGCGCTCACGGGCGACGACTGGGGTGACGACCTCTTGGAGCGACTCCGCGAGGAGTACGGCGGCCACATCGCGATGGGCGGGCTGGTCGAATCGATCCCGAGCGCCGAGAGCTACATCGGCCTCGACCCCGACGAGACCGACGCCCACGGCAACCCCGTGCCTGATGTCCACTGGACCGTCGACGACCGCGCGTTGCGGACCATCGAGCGGGCCAACGAGATCCAAGAACGGATCTTGGGGGAACTCGGCGCGGAGATCACCTGGCAGGTCGGCCCCGAGGAGACCGGTCCGGCCTACCACCACATGGGGACGACTCGGATGGGCGAGGATCCAACGGAGAGCGTCGTCGACGCCGACTGCCGGACCCACGATCTGGACAACTGTTGGATCGCCTCCAGTGCCGTCTTCCCGACCGGCGGCGCGATGAACCCCACCCTCACCATCGCCGCGCTCGCGCTCAAATGCGCCGAGAGCATCGAAGCGGCGCTATAACGCCCGAATAGCTCTATTTTAGGTAAACCTAAAAGTATAAACCGGAGCGGTCAAAATGACGGGTAATGAGTCAGGGCGTACTTGAGCCAGACAGTACCGAGACACGAACGAACGGTGCGGCGGGAGACGAGACGTCGACCGACGCGGCGTCGGACTCCGGCGAGTTCACCTTCGACGACGTGAGCGTCGTGATGGGTACCTACAACGAGGAGGCCGCGGTTGCAAAGGTCATTACCGACATCCAGGAGGTAACCGATGGGAGGGCCGAAGTGGTGTGTGTCGACGGGTCGTCGGACCGCACGCCGGAGATCGCCCGCGAACACGGTGCCCGCGTTATCGAACAGGAGCCACAGGGGTACGGCGTCGCCGTCAGCGCGGCGATCAGCGCGCCCGATCGGCCAGTGGTCGTCACCACCGACTGCGACGACACCTATCCGATGGAACAACTACCGGAGTTCCTCGCCGAAATAAACGCGGGTGCAGACGTCGTCAGCGGCGACCGGCTCTACCACGGCGCGGCGGCGATGCCGGGGTTCAACCGATTCGGGAACCAGGCCTTCGCGGCGATCGCCAGCGTGCTGATGGGCACGCGCGTTCACGACACCACGACGGGCATGCGAGCCTACCGGAAGGAGGTCATCGACTCCATCGAGTGGACCGAAAACACCGGGCTGTCGGCCGAACTGCTGATTCGGCCGCTCATGCGCGGCTACGAGATCCGCGAGGAGCCGATCGCCTACCGCGAGCGGGCCGGGGAGACGAAGCTCGATCCGATTCAGGGCGGCGCGGCGATTGCGAAGTCGATCGTCAAGGTGTGTCTCGAAGAGCGGGTCCGGTAAGAACGCGGCGTCGACAGTTCGCTGAGAACAGTTGCTATTCGGCTTCGTATTGCAAGGCGTAGAACCGCAGAGTAGCACCAGCATCCGCGCGAAAGAAGTGAGCGCGGTTCCCGGACGGCGAGGCCGAAGGTCGAGCCCTCGGCCTTTTTCATCGAAGTTTTTGCGCCGAGTGGTTCGCCGTGGCGAACCCGAGGCGGAAAAAGTTCGGCGCTCGCAGTCGTGCACTACATCCCTGACCACTGCCAGTATTTGGTCAGTCGACACCACTGCTCGCACACAAACCCAGTGAGCACGTCAATGGGGAGTACTATGTGTCGACAGCGGTCGACCCGTTACAGTCGGGCTGTCGTTTCGAATCACCTTCGAAGTCGACCCATGACGATCACCGGTAAAACGAGGGACTTGCCGTCCGTCGACGCGCGCTCGTGGTTCGCTGCTCGGGGATGGGTCGAACGACCCCGTATAGAAGTCG
>JAWOEO010000175.1:0-6864 GCA_046482755.1 Halohasta sp.
GGTACTTGAGCGCGCCATAGGCCGCCTCGCCGCTGTCGTCGCTGGCGACCAGCGCGTAGGTGACCAGCCCGACGATTTCGAGGAACACGAACAGGTTGAACAGGTCGCCGGTCAGCGTCATGCCGAGCAGGCCGCCGGTCAACAGGAGGTAGCCGCTGTAGAAGGCGTCGCTCCCCAGCCCCGTCGACCGGTTGTAGACGAGGACGGCCACCGAGACGACGCCGATCAGCAGCGCGACCAGCACCGACAGCCCGTCGCCGACGAGTTCGATCCCGTAGGGCGCGGGATAGCCCGCCAGCTCGTGGAACAGCCGCTGGCTCCCCCCGCTCGCGCCGAACAGCTCCCACGTCAACGAGCCGGCGATGGCGGTCACCGTCAGCGAGCCGGCCATGGCGATCGGCCAGCCCGTGTTCTCGATGCGGAGTCCCAACAGGAGCGGGACGATCGCCGCCACCAGCGGGATCGTCACCAGCAGCGCCAGCAGGGTGTCACTCATCGCCGATCACCTCCCGCAGCGCGTCGGCCCGAAGCGTTCCGTACTCGCTGTAGAGCCGGATCGACAGCGCCAGCCCGACGGCCGTGAGGCTGATCCCGACGACGATCGCCGTCAGGACGATCACGTGCGGCAGCGGGCTCACGTACGGCCCGCCGCCGTCCTCCAGCACCGGGGCGGCTCCCCCGACCCGGTAGGCCGAGGTAACAAACAGCAGGAAGATGCCGGTCTGGAACATATTGACGCCAATGATCTTCTTGACGAGGTTCTCGTTCGCCATGAGCATGTAGAGGCCGATCGACGACAGCAGGACGAACAGGATGTAGGCGTGTCGGGTCGTGGCGAGTCCGACGAGATCAGTCATCGCTCTCACCACCGAACTCGGCCGAATCGGCCCCATCGTGGGGCTCGCCGTCGGCCAGCGAGTCGAGGCTGGCCGGCGTGTAGCCCGCCGCGAGGGCGAAAAACAGCCCCATCATGACGCCCGAGACGATGAAGGCGATGCCGAGGATCTCGACGGCCTCCATCCCGTATTTGACGAACTCGTACTCCGAGAGCCCCAGCACGGGGCCGAAGGTCGGATAGTACTGGGTGTATTCGAGGAAGTTCCCACCCAGCAGGATCGGCCCGAAGCCGATCAGCCCGAACAGCAGGACGCCGACGGTGCCGAGGCCGACGACGATCCGGTTGGCGAGCCACTCGCGGGTCGACTCGATGCCGAAGGCGAAGGCGATCATCACGAAGACGGAGGCGATGATCGCCCCGCCCTGAAAGCCGCCGCCGGGGGTGTCCGCGCCGTGGAAGGTGATGTACAGCCCGTAGGTCATGACGAACGGGATGACGGCCTTGACGGTCGTCATGATGACCTGGCTTTCGGTGTAGACCGGTCGCTGCCGGAGGACGCCCCCGCCGTCGAGACGGTTGTCGACCGACTGGGAGCCCGAGCGGTCGGCGTCGCTCACGACGTGAACACCTCCCGACCGAGCACGAGCAGACTGGCGACGCCGGCGGCGAAGACGACGATCGCCTCACCGAAGGTATCGAACCCACGGTAGGCCGCCAACACGGAGGTGACGGCGTTTCGCACGCCGGTCTCGTCGTAGGCGTTGGTGAGGTAGTAGCCCGTTACATCGGGGTTCGTCAGGATCGGCGCGGAGGGATCGCCGACCGCCGGGACTGCCGACAGCGTCGACCCGACGACCAGCGCGAAGAGGCCACAGACGCCGACGGCGGGCCAGTTGATGGGCTCGAACAGTTCGTCGGTCGCCGGGCGCGTGGTTTTGGCGATCGTCAACAGCAGGAAGACGGTCGTGATGCCGGCCCCGATGGCGGCCTCGGTCAGCCCCACATCGGGCGCGCGGTAGAAGGTGTACACCACGGCGAGCCCGAGGCTGTAGGCCGCAAAGACGACGATCGAGGCCAGCACGTCCCGGAACAGGGCCGTCAGGACCGCCGTGAGGAGGACGAAGACGAACAGCGAGAGTTCGAGCGGCGTGATTCCGACACTTTGGAGCATCATCGGCGCTCGTCCCCCGTCGTCCACGGCTCGATGCCCTCCTCGTAGGCCGCCCGGGCGATGGCGTGGGCGGCCGTCGGGTTGGTCACGAAGATGAAAAACAGCAGCAGCACGGTTTTGACCGCCGCTGGCTCGGGGCCGATCGTCAGTGCGACCGCCGCCAACGCGAAGCCAGCCCCGAGCGTGTCGGCCTGCGAGGCGGTGTGGGCCCGCGAAAACACGTCGGGCAGCCGAATCACGCCCGTCGCCGAGACGAACGTGAAAAACAGCCCGGCGACGGTGAAGGCAACGACCAGCCCGATCCGTGCGGTCTCGATCATATGACACCCCCCCGTTCGACGGTGAACTTCGAGATGGCGATCGACATCAGGAAATTCAACAGCGCATAGACCAGTGCGATATCGAGGAACCACGGCTCGCCCAACGCGGCCCCCAACAGGGCCAGAATGACGACCGTATTGGTCCCCAATACGTTCACCGCGAGCACGCGGTCCTGATTCGTCGGCCCGAGAATCGCCCGATAGAGCATCATTACTGCCAGCGTGACGAACAGCGCGGCCGCCACGACCAGGAACTGCCCGACGGTGATGCCGGCGGCGATGGTGGCGTCGACGAACGTCACTCCTCGTCACCTCCTGTCGGGGCCGACGTGTCGTCGACGTGGCCGCCGTCGGCGGCAACTGCCGAGTCGGCCGTCGGATCCTGGAGGATTTCGGTGTCGTCGCGCTCCCGCGGGGTGGGGAACCGGGCGGCCTCCCGGCCGTAGAAGACGAAGCGGACCCACCGCTCCAGGGAGCCGTCGAACAGTCCCTCGCGGGCGAAGGGCAACAGTGAGTGGACATAGAGGTTCTGGTTGTCGGCCTTCACCGTGAGCGTTCCCGGCGTCAGCGTGATGCTGTTGGCGAGTGTAGTCAACGGAAACCCCGAGCCGACGAAGACGCGGATGCGGGTCATCCGGGGGTCGATATCGAGCCGGGGGTCGAGAATGACTCGGGCGACGATGAGGTTCGAGACGATGATCTCATACAGCAGGTAGGGAACGTAGAGGACTCCCCGGAGGATGCGTTTCGGCGAGTCGACGAGCGACGGATCGCGGTAGAAACTCACACTCGAAAGCGAGAGTGCGACCACGAGCGCGGTTGCGACCCCCGTCACGAGGTCGAACAGCCCCCCTGTGAAGCCGCCGAGGATCTGATAGAAGACGAACGCGGTGCCGAACAACGCGAGAAACCGGGCGGGGTTCGGTCGGCGCACCAACTGCCCGCGGCTGGCCGGCCGTTCGACCGGTGCCTCCTCGATATCGAGGCCGCTCTGCTGGAGTTCGAACTCCAGCGGCTGAAGCAGGGTCGTGTGGCCCACAAGCGAGTATTCGGGGTCGACGATCACACGGGTGAGGTCCTCGCCGTGAGCGTAGTCGGACAGCAGGTCGGCGTACTCGCCGGGGCTAAAGTGGTAGTCGTCGAGCCCGATGAGGGCGGTCTCGACGGTGAGCGTCTCGGGGTCGACGCCGGCCTCTTCGGCCGCATAGCGCGCCCAGAGTTCGATGTCCTCGAGGAGCGCCTCGGCGCGGTCGCGGTCGCCGTTGGTACCGGGGTCGCCGCCGCGCCACGTGGCCAGATAGACGAAGTGAACTGCGGGCTCGGCGGTCTCGCTTTCGAGGACACGCTGCATGGCGTAGTCGACTGTCTGCCGAAGGGTAGAGGAGCGCTTGACAGGGACAAGCAGTCGTTCGGCGTCGTTAGCCGCCATCGGAATCGCACCTCGTCTGGCGGGTGAGTTGGGTGTGCCTCATACGCGTAGCTTACCCCTACGAAACAAGGGACGCCTCAAAACAATTTGTATCTCCACTCCGGCGGCGGTTCCGCGGTTTGTACTGAGTGACACGATTCCTCCGTGGGAACCGAAACGACGGGGCCACATCCACCGATCACCCAAAACTCGGCGGCCTCACGTGTGTTCGCCCGACTCGGAGAGCGCTGTGGCAAGCCGCCGAGCGATCCGCTCGCCCAACAGCTGTTTCGTGCCGTCGACCGTCTCGCAGTCGGCGGGAGTCTCCGTGCCGGCATCGACCACCAGCGCCCGCGTCTCGGCCTCGCCCATCACGCTCGCGTCGTTGGCGACGACGAACGCACAGTCGACCCGGTCACGGAGGGCGGCGGCCCGTGTGACTATCGCCGCCTCGTCGCCCGAGGTTTCGGCCTTGAAGCCGACGATCGGCAGCTCGGGGTGGGCCTCCCGTACCGTATCCAGCAGTTTCGGCGTCGGCTCCAACTCGAGGGTCCGGGGCTCGCCCGACCGGAGTTTGGTGTCGGCCGCCTCGACCGTGTAATCCGAGATCGCCGCCGCCGAAACGAGGGCGTCGGCGTCGGGAACTCGCTTTTCGACTGCGGCCAGCATCTCGGCGGCGCTCTCGATTTGCACGGTGTCGGCGTAGTGGACCTCGGGGCCGTCGTGGACGAGGGTGACGTCAGCGCCACAGATCGAACACGCGCGGGCGACCGCGCGGCCGGTCGACCCCGAGGCGCGGTTCGTGAGCACGCGAATCGGGTCGACCGACTCGCTCGTGGCCCCGCTGGTGACGACAACCTGGCGGCCGGCGAGATCCTGTGGCGTCGTCGCACGGGCGAGTGCGGTGACAATTGCGTCCTCGCTGGCGATTTTGGCCTTGCCCTCTTCGAGTCTGGGGTCGACGAAGTCGACGCCCCACTCCTCGATGCGGGCGATCGCATCCAACACGCCGGGGTGGTCGTACATCGGCTCGTGCATCGCGGGGGCGATAACCACCGGGACCCCAGCGCCGAGGGCGGTCGTCGCCGTGGTCGTCACGGGGGTGTCGTCGACCGCGGCGGCGATCTTGCCGACGGTGTTGGCCGTGGCGGGGGCAATGAGAAAGACGTCGGCCCACCCCTCGCGGCCGCAGAGTTCCACGTGTTCGACCTGTCCGGTGATTTCGGTGATGACGTCGCCGTCGGTAGCGAAGTCGACGGCCCACGGGTGGATGATCCCGGTGGCGCTGGGGCTCATCACCGCACGGACGGTCGCGCCGTGTCGACGGAGTTCGTGGGCGAGTTCGACCGTTTTCACCGCGGCGATGCTTCCCGTGACGCCGAGTGCGATGTTGAGCCCCGCAAGCATTCGTTCGGAGTGAGGTGGGGAATATAAATAGGCGTTCGGGATCGTCGACTCCTCAGCAGGCGACGGGCCGTTCGACAGTGGTCGTGACACCGGGGCCGGCGGCTTCGATACGCACCCTGTCGCTGCAGGATACCGACTCGAACCTAAACGTGCGCTGTTCGCCGCCGGCCAACTGCTGGTCCGCCGCGAGGTCGACGGTGCTCCCGCCGACCGAGACGGTACCCGTCGAGAGCGGCGTCCCGTCGGGGTACTGGTTGCCGACTGTCACCTCGAGGGATGTGGTTTCATTGGTCGTGGTGGCGTGCTGCTCGAAGGCGAGGAACGCCCGTTGGTCGTCGGCGACCGCCACGTCGATCCCCCGATCCGCCGAGACGGAGCTGACGCCGCTGGTGCCGAGAGTGAGACTGAGGGCAGCGGTGAGGGCGATCAGCAACACGAGCTCTCGGTGTCGGCTCACGTGTCGACCTCCAGCGGCGTGTCGCGTGCCCCCAGTCGCATCCGGTAGTAGTTGTCGTAACAGTGGCCGAGCGACGAGACGGCCAGCGCCGTGACGAAAAAGACGCCGTACACACGGGGGGCCAGCAGCGTGAACGGGGCGAGTCCGATCCAGAGTCCGACCAGACAGACCGCACTCACCGACGCGAACCCGAGGTAGTAGATCCCCCACGGGATCTCGCGGCCGGTCAGGGAGTCGACGTAGAAGTTGGCGTTCTTCGTCGTCTCGGTCAGACTCACCATTCCCCGTGCCGTATCGTAGTTGATCAACCCGCTGTCGGCCATCTTGGGGAGGTGGAACTGTCGGAGCGCACTCCGGACGCGCTTTCGTTCGTTCGGCGTCAACTGGTCGATCTCTTTGCCGTTCTCCCAGCCTGCGACCTGCTCTGCGAGTTCCGTGACGGTCAGTTCGGCGTGGCTCTGCTGTTTCAGATAGTGGATCGCGAACCGACGCCGTTGGTTGCTGAGCATCGTCAGCAGCTCGTCCTGCGAGAGCGGGTTGCCGTCGGCCGTCCTCGACGTCCCGCTTCGCTGCTCAGCGCGTTGCATCTGTTCGCTCCAGTTTGGTTGGCTCGATCACAAATCCCACCACACACGTGACCGTCGCTGGTGTGAACATATTAGTATACACTACCAAATTCTCGGTAAACACCGCCTACGAGGGTGTCATCTCCACGGCATTCGATCCGGGAGTTATCGGGGCCCGTCGGCCGATTTGTGCCCCGTAGTCACTCGCTACTCCCCCGGTTTTGTCCGGGTGGATGGGTGTGATGACTCTCTCACAGCCAGCCGCCCCGTAGTCAGTGGCTACCGGGTCGACAAAAGGTCTCTGCGGGCAGCGAGTGACTCTGATCGCTGGCACACATATTCTATTCGACTGTTCAATACTGACTATTCGCTCGGGCGAAGACGCTGTTCGATCTCCCGAGAGTGTCTTTGCGATGTGATAGGTAGCTCATTCCAAAGGGAGTGTCATCCGAGTCGGTAGGTGTGCGTCGCAGACGGCGAGACGGTCGCGGTCGTCGCGGACCCGGATGTGACGGGCAAAACGAGGTACGAACAACAATGGAACGACGCAAATTCGTGGTTGGACTTGGATCGCTCGCTGCCGGCGGGGCAGCTGCAATGGGAAGTGGCGCGTTCACGAGTGTGAGTGCAGATCGTGACATCACGGTTGATGTTGAAGGTGACGCAGATGCCTTTCTATCATTCAACTTGGCGGAAG
>JAWOEO010000185.1:0-3883 GCA_046482755.1 Halohasta sp.
TGCCTCCCGCGGCGGGTCGATCATCCCGGTCAGTCCGACGAACACGAGTCCATCGTGGAGGTCGTCGACAGCGGTCGACTCGCGGTAGGCCATCGCCAGAACCCGGAGCGCCTCGTCGGCAAAGGTTCGAACGATCGCCTCGATTCGCTCGCGAGCCTCAGCCGTGAGTGGCTCCGGTCCGTCGGCGGTGAGGATCCGGTCGCAGTTCTCGACGACGACCTCCGGTGCCCCCTTGACATAACCGGTGTCGTTGTGGACCGTCCCCATCCACTTTCGGTCGGAGGTAAACGGTATCGAACCAGTTCGTGGCTGTTCGGCCCGAAGGGCGTCGATATCGACGCCACGACGGTCGGCCAACTCGAGCAGCGCCTGCTCTGTCGGGTCGCCGTCTTCGAGCGTCGAGTCGTTACAGAGTACCCCGATACGCACGAGGAGGTCGTCTCGTTCCACCGGCGGTTCTAGTTCGAATTCCACTGTATCACCATCGTCGCGGGTCGTGTCGATGTTGTCCACCGCACCACTACCCTCGTGGGCTGTGTCGACATCGATGACGGCGTCGTTCACCCAGAGCCTGCTGACGGTCATCCGTCCCCGTGTCAGGGTGCCGGTTTTGTCCGTACAGATCACGTCGACGGAGCCGAGTGCTTCGACCGCTGGGAGCCTCCGGACCAGTGCGTTTTCGGCCGACATCCCTCGAACGCCGACTGCGAGCGTCAGTGTGACCACCGCTGGTAATCCCTCCGGAACCGCGGCGACTGCGAGCGAGACGGCCGTGAGCGCGGCCTGAACCGCCTCCGTCCCCCGAACCACTAACACTGGGGCGACCACGATCGACAGCAGGACGACGCCAACACCGAGCATCCGCCCCAACTCGTCGAGTTCCTCCTGGAGTGGCGTCCGGGTCTCCTCAGTCGAGGCGAGTGCGTGGGCGATCTCGCCGACTGCCGTCTCCATCCCCGTTTCAGTGACGACCGCTGTCGCCGTCCCGCGGGTGATTGTCGTTCCTTTATAAACCATGCTCGTCCGTTCGGCGAGCGGCGCATCGGCATTGACTGGTTCGGCTGCCTTCGAGACGGGCGTGCTCTCGCCGGTCAGGGCTGCCTCGTCGGTTTCGAGACCGCTCGTCTCCAGCAGGCGACCATCAGCCGGGACGACACTACCGCTCCGTAGAACGACCACATCACCGAGGACAATTTCCGTCGCGTCGACTGTGCGTTGCTCCCCGTCGCGACGGACGGTGGCTGTCGGTGCGGCCAGTTCCCGGAGCGATTCGAGACTTCGTTCCGCCCGGTACTCCTGTACAAACCCGAACACGCCGTTGGCCACGACGATGATCGAAATGAGGACTGCGTCGACGGTGTGGCCAACCCAGATCGAGAGTCCGGCGGCGGCCAGCAGCACCCAGATCAGGACGCTATCGAACTGATCGAGAAAAATGGCGAGCGCCGAGCGTCCACTGGCCCGAGCGATCGTATTTTCGCCGTCGTCGGTGAGCCGCTGCTGGGCCTCCTCGCTCGGTAGCCCCTCTGGATGGGAGTCGACCCGCTCCAGAACCTGATCGGCCGGCGCGGCGTGTGGCGACTCGGCCATCAGTGCTGTGTTCTGCTTGCGGCTTCATATGGGTGTCCCGGAGCACATCCGGTCCGGGATGTTCTCCCTGAAGAAGATCCGCACAAGCTGACTTCGCCGTTTCTTGTGTTGCGCTCCACAAGGTATCGTGAGTGGGATTCGGCACGGCTTGTGATGGGAAGAAGCAAACGATCTCTCTCGGTAAATTTCTCTGCATATGGACGAGAACTCGTTGTGGCTTTCGTCGACTGCATCGTCGGGATGACTCAGTCAGAACCCGACAGTACGTCTCTATCGACCGTTAGCCGAACATCTACCGCAGAGACCTTGTCGGGAGCTACGACGAACGGATTCACGTCGAGTTCGGTGATCGCCGGGAAATCAGTAACCAATTGAGAGATTCGCTGAATCGTTTCGATGACGGCGTCGACGTCCGCCGGTGTCCGGCCGCGTGCACCACGGAGCATCGGGGCTGCCTGGATCTCGCTGGTCATCGCTGCTGCCTCCCGCTCGGTGACGGGGGCGACACGGAAGGCAGTATCCTCGAAGATCTGGACGAAGATCCCACCGAATCCGAACATGAGCAGCTGGCCGAACTGGGGATCCCGTGTCGATCCGATGATCGTTTCAGTGCTCTCATCGGGGTCGACAACTGCTTCGACCCTGATTCCGAGAACTGTTGCCTCGGTATCGTGGCTTGTTGCCCGCTCCTCCAGTGTCCGGTAGGTATCGGTGACGTCCTCGGTCGGGACGCCGACTTTGACGCCACCGATATCCGATTTGTGGATGATGTCCGGGCTCACGATTTTCATCACAACTGCTCCCCCAATCCGTTCGGCGACTGCCTCGGCAGCTGCTGGACTGTCGACGATGTCGCCCGCTGGCGTGGGGATGCCATAGGCCTCTAGGATCTCGATGGCCTCGGTGCCGAGATGGTCGACATCGCGTTCGATCGTGTCGGCCAGTATCTGTCGGGCTCGCTCGCGGTCGACATCGAATTCGGTCGGCGAGCCGTACGCACGGTCGATCACCCGACCGTAATCAGCGAGGGCTTCCAGACTCCGCACGGCCCGTGAGGGATCGAAGTAGTTCGGAATCCCGTAGGGATCGAGTGTTTCGGCGGCCCGGTCGGCAGCTTCGTCACCCATGAGACAGGTCGTGACCGGCTTTTCGTACTCGGCCTGTAGCGCACCGATGACCTCGGCCAACGCCTCGAAGTCGTAGAGTGCTGTCGGCACTGAGAGGACGACCGCACCGCCGACCGAGTCGTCGGCCAACACCGTATCCAGCGACGCTCGAAACCGATCGAGATCCGCGTCGCCGATAATATCCAGTGGGTTGGTGATATCGGCCTCCTCGGGCAGACTGCCAGTGAGTTCGGTCCGCGTCCCCGTGCTGAACGCCGCGAGCTCCAGCTGTGAGCTATCGATCGCATCGGTCGTCAGGACGCCCGGTCCGCCACCGTTGGTCACGACCGCGATATCGGTCCGACCGAGGAGCGGCTGGCCAGCGAGCACCTGCCCGTAGTCGAAGACGTCCTGGATCGTGAGCGCACGGAGCACCCCTGCCTGCTCGAATCCCGCCTGGTAGGCATCGTCACTGCCAGCGATCGAGCCGGTGTGTGATTTCGCGGCCGCGGCTCCGGCTTCCGTCCGGCCGGATTTGATCACTACGATCGGCGTGTTGTCCGTCACCTCGCGGGCCACCTCGATGAACTGCATGCCATCGTCGACCTCTTCGATATAGACGAGGATGACGTCGGTGTTCGGGTCCTCGTCCCACTGGCGTATGAACTCGGTCTCGTCGAGCACAGCCTCGTTGCCCAGCGAGACGATATTGTTGAAGCCGATATTATGTTGGACCGCCCAGCCAATGACGGCCGCGATGAACGCACCGGACTGGCTTACCAGTGAGAGCGACCCCTCCGGCGGGTAGCCGTCGAGAAACGTGGCATCCAGTCCGGTCGACGTGCTCATGACCCCGACAGAGTTCGGGCCAACCAGAGTCAGGTCGTAGTCGTCGGCAACCGCGACGAGTTCTGCTTCCCGCCGTGTACCCGCTTCGTCAGTTTCACTGAACCCCGCCGTGATGACGACGACGTTGTCGATCCCTTGATCACCGACCTGGCGAACAGTCTCGACAGCGACTGCGGCGGGTACAGCGACGACCGCGAGGTCGACCGTGGCGGGGTCGGGAACCGAGCCGATGTCGGAATAACACTCCATTCCGAGCACTTCGTCGCGGTTTGGGTTCACCGGAAGGCGAAAGTGGTACGAAGAATATTCTCAAAGTTCTCCCTCTCCCCGTCGTAAGC
>JAWOEO010000027.1:0-5989 GCA_046482755.1 Halohasta sp.
CGGCAAATACCGCGATCAGGTCCGGGTGTACTGTGACTGCCACACCGCCGACGAGGCCGACCCGCAGGCCTGCGCCGACGAGGCCGAACGCGTCGTCGACGAACTGGGCTACGATGCCCTCAAATTTGACCTCGACGTGCCGTCGGGCCTCGAAAAGGACCGGGCCAACCGCCACCTCCGGCCGGGGGAGATCCGCCACAAGGCCGAGATCGTCGAAGCCGTTACCGAGCGCGTCAAAGACAAGGCCGACGTGGCCTTCGACTGCCACTGGACGTTCTCGGGTGGCAGCGCCAAGCGACTCGCCGCGGCGCTCGAAGAGTACGACGTGTGGTGGCTCGAAGACCCCGTTCCGCCGGAGAACCTCGAGGTACAGGAGGAAGTCACCAAGTCGACGGTCACCCCGATCACCGTCGGCGAGAACCGCTATCGCGTCACCGAGGAGCGCCGGCTGATCGAAAACCAGGCCGTCGACATCATCGCCCCCGATCTGCCGAAGGTCGGTGGGATGCGCGAAACCCGAAAGATTGCCGATGTCGCCAACCAGTACTACATCCCCGTCGCCATGCACAACGTCTCCTCGCCGGTGGCGACGATGGCGAGTGCGCATGTCGGCGCGGCGATCCCCAACTCGCTGGCCGTCGAGTACCACAGCTACGAACTCGGCTGGTGGGAGGACCTGGTCGAAGAGGACGTCATCGTAGATGGCTACATCGAGATCCCCGAAAAGCCGGGCCTCGGTGTGACCCTCGACATGGACGCCGTCGAGGAACACATGGTCGACGGTGAAACCCTCTTCGACGAGGCCTGATCGCTAGTAGCCACCGGCTACTCGTCGGTAGGAGCCGTATAACATCTATCATTAGCAGACAGTCCGAATAGGCGATTGGTTGTGTGAGCTGGATACACGACGGACACACAGCTATGGGGCTTCTCGACCGACCGGCTGGTATGGCAGCCATCGAACTGTACGATCGGCCGGACTGTCCGTACTCCAAACGCGTGCGTCGGGTGCTCGACGTACTCGAAGTCGACTACGAGGAGATCGTCGTCCCCGAATCGAAAGCCGACCGCGACGACCTCGAATCGATCACCGGCCAGCGCGGGATCCCGGCGCTGGTCGACGACGACCACCCCGACGGCTGGCTGGCCGACAGCGCCGAGATTTCGACGTATCTCAAGGAACACTACCGTTCCTGAGCCACCGCCGGACGGGTGGTCATCGAGGGATGTGCCTATTCGGGAGACTGCCGCGACTGCCGAACGCATTATAATAAGGCCTAATATAGAATGGCGCGTGAGTTAATATATGACAGTGGTCAGCGTCTCGATGCCGGAGGACCTGCTCGACCGAATCGACACCTTTGCCGACGAACACGGCTACACCGGCCGCAGCGAGGTCGTCCGTGAGGCCGCACGAAACCTCTTGGGAGAGTTCGAGGACAAGCGGCTCGAAGACCGCGAGTTGATCGCCATCGTCACCGTGCTGTTCAACTACGAGACCACGAGCGTCGAAGAACACATGATGCACCTGCGACACGAACACGAGGGGCTTGTCGCCTCGAACTTCCACAGTCACGTCGGCAACCACTACTGTATGGAGTTGTTCGTTCTCGAAGGTCGACTCGACGAGATCTCGACGTTTGTCGGGAAGATCCGGGCCACACAGGACACGCTGTCGGTCGACTACTCGGTGATGCCGGTCGATGACTTCGACTCGCTGGAGGCCCTCGACTGAGACGATCGGTCGTCGACCCAGCGGTGGGCGAGGCCGACACAGACCGCGGCGAGGCCGAGGCCGACGAGGACGTCGATCCCCCAGTGGATGCCGAGATACATCGTCGAGAGGATGATGCTGGCCGCGAGGCCGGTCGCCAAGCCGAACCAGATAGCGTAGCTCTCGCGGGTTCGGTAGGCGAAGACGGCGACGGTCGCCGACAGCGAGGTGTGTAGCGACGGGAAGACGTTCGTGTTGGTGTTGACTGCGCTGGTGAGGAACTGGTATTCGGGGTTGGTGATATACAGCAGGTTCTCGGCGACGCCGACGTTCCGCGGTCCGTAGGCGACGAACACGATATACAGCAACAGTCCCAGTAGGTAGTTGAGACTGTAGGCGACGACGAGCCGTTTGAACGGCAGCCGATCGTCGAGCGCCGCGTAGGCCAACAGCGGGAAGATCAGCAGGAAGACGTAGCCGAAGACGTAGACGTACGAGAAGTACGCCGTCAGGAGTTCGGTCTGGACGCTCTGGATCGCCGCGACGAACCCGCCCTCGACGGCCTCGATGGCACCGGTAATGTTCCAGCCGATGAGCCACGAGATCTCCTGGGCGTAGTCCCGGACCGCCGAGTTGATCGCGAGGACGACGATGAGCACCGCCAGATACGGGGCCGATTCACGGAGCCGCGGCTGGAGCTCCATCCGGAGCGCCGCGAGCCGGGTGCGGCCGACGATGGTGACCGCCCCGACCGCACAGAGCGCGGCGACGACGACGCTGACTTCGAAGACGAGTGCGCGTAACATTAGTTGCGTTCGGAAATGAGTTGATTGTCGGTGTTGTACTCGTAGCCGATATCCCGGAACCGTTCGCGGACCGCCTCGACTGCCACCTCGCCGTCGGTCCCGAAGAACGGAACTTCCGGGTCGGCGTCGGTCTCCTCGTCCCACGTGAGGTCGTCGGCTACCCAGTCGGTCGACGCCAGTGGGCTTGCGATCGGCTGCCCGTTGCCACCGAAGGTCTCGGCGGCGAGCCGTGATTTGTCGACGAGCCGGGCGATAAGCCGCCGCACGTTCGGGTTCCGGAGCGGCTGTCGCCGAGTGTTGAACCCGAGATGATAAAACGCGTTCGACTGGTAGCTGACAGATTCGGCCTCCTGACTCTCTTCCAGTTGTGTAGTCGCGTCCCGACTCAGTTTGGTCAGCGTCGCATCGGCGTCGCCGGCGGCAACCAACTCGGCGGCGCTGGCGTCCGACGACACCGTCCGGACGACGACCGTATCGAACGCCGGCAGCCCGCCGTAGGCCTCCGGCGGCTGGGCGAACGTCTCGTTGGTCGGGAGGTCGGTGCCGTTCGGCGATGTGGTGTCGTTCGCTGGGGGGTCGGTCGACAGCTCCGCATCGGTCGACCCACCGGTTTCGTTCCGGGAGGCGGTGCCGTTGGGGGCGTCGGTCGGCGGGGTCGCCGATCGCCACAGGAAGTGCGGCTCGAACCGCGAGAAGACGACCTCGCCGCCTTCGGCGGACTCGAAGCGGAGCGGGCCGCTGCCGACCGCCGAGGCGTTGGTCGAGGTAAGCGCGGCGGTCGTCCCGCCGGCCCGATCCGGCGGGCGCTCGATGTCGGTCCGATTCCGCCAGATGTGGGCCGGCAGGATCGGGACGGTCAGGGCCCGCCGGGCGACCGCGCGGCTGGTCTCCGAGAGGGTCACCGAGAGTTCGTGGGCGCTTTCGACGGTCACGTCCTCGACCAGCGAGATCCGCCCGCGGAACCGTTCGGTCGGGATCGGCCGGATCGCCCCGCCCAGCGAGGTGTCCCGGAGGAACTCGTAGGTAAAGCCGACGTCGTAGGCCGAGAGTCGACGGCCGTCGTGCCACTGGAGCCCCTCCCGGAGTTCGACCTCGACGGTCGGCGGGTCGTCGCTCCAGGAGACATCGCGGGCGAGCCACGGCACGTACTCGGTGCCGGTATCGAGGGCCAGCGAGTCGTAGACCAGATCCAGTAGCGACTCCTGTTGCTGGTAGACCGCCGAGATCGGGTTCCGGTTGGCCGTGAGCCGGTCGTCGACCGTCGCCAGCCGGAGGGTTCGGGGGGCACCGTCGACGCCCTCCAGTTTGAGGAGGTTGTGGGGATGGATGGGGCCGCCGCTGTCGGGGTTGCGGTCCTCGGGGTTCCAGTTGGTAAACCGGTCGGTGCGGACGCCAGTGACGATTTCCGGGGCGACAAGCGGCGTCATCGGCTGGGTGCGAGCCAGAAACGACTGGAGTTCGGCGACCGACTGTCCCCGGCGTTCGGCGGGGGCGGTCCGCTGGGTATCGAGGAGGTCGTCACAGCGGAGGTTGGTAAAGCCGAAGGGGTTCTGCCAGCCGAGTTCGGTCGCGAACGTCGACCGGAACAGGGGGTAGAGCGAATCCGGATCCGGCGGGCGAGCGTAGGGGAACTGGCCGATGTAGATGTCGAACTCGTGGTTCAACAGCACCTGCTGGGAGAGCTGGGTGACGTCCATCACCTGCAGGTTGGCGTCGATCCCGACCGCCTCGAGGTTGTCGATCAGCGCGCGGGCGATCGGGACCGCAAACGGGTCGCTGTCGACGGGCAGGGTCTTGATATCGAAGGAGACCTGTGTGGCCTCCGAGCCACCGATGGTCTCCCGGAGGCGGCCCAGACAGCCGGCCGTCGAACCAGCCGCGGCTGTCGCTCCGGCGAGCAGGCCGCGGCGGGAGACCGAAACCGAGTGATTCGATGACATCAACTGAATACGGCCCCTCTTCCGCGTGGCGGTATAATAAGACTGCGATAGTGCCGATCCGGGTCGACGGGCCGAGCCGGTGGCCGGGTGTAGCTACGGGAGCGTGGTCGGTAGCATATAGCCACAGGGTGGGTCGCCGGCGTGGCAGGTGGGGCTTGCACGTATTGCAAGGTTCAAATGGGCCCGGAACACACCACACGGTATGAACGGCAACCGGTTCGGGCGGCTATTCGAAGTGACGACCTACGGCGAGAGCCACGGCGAGGCGATGGGAGTCACTGTCAGTGGCTGCCCGGCAGGCGTCGACCTCGACGCCGAGGACATCCAGCGCGAACTCGACCGGCGGAAACCCGGCCAGTCGATGATCACCACCTCCCGCGGGGAGCCCGACGCCGTCGAGATCAACTCCGGCGTCCAAGACGGCTACACGACCGGGACGCCGATCGGGATGGTCATCGAGAACAAGGACGCCCGATCGGGGAAGTACGAGCCCTACATCACCGCACCGCGACCCTCCCACGGCGATTACACCTACTCGGCGAAGTTCGGCACGCGGAACTGGGGCGGCGGCGGTCGCTCCTCCGCGCGGGAGACGGTCAACTGGGTCGCCGCGGGCGCGGTCGCCAAACAGGTCCTCGAGCAAAGCGAGTACGACGTGCAGATCAAGGCCCACGTCAATCAGGTCGGCGACATCCGCGCCCCCGAGGTCAGTTTCGAGGAGATGCTCGAACACACCGAGGAAAACGAGGTGCGGTGTGCCCACCCCGAGACGGCCGAGGAGATGCGGGAGGCCATCGACGACTACCAGCAGGAGGGCGACTCCATCGGCGGCTCGGTGTACTTCGAGTGCCGCGGGGTCCCCCGTGGGCTCGGCGCGCCGCGGTTCGACTCGTTTGCCGCCCGCCTCGGTCGGGCGATGTTCGCCATCCCGGCGACCTCGGGGTTCCAGTTCGGCGCGGGCCGGGACACCCGAACCATGCGCGGCAGCGAGCGCAACGAGAACTGGCAGTTCGACGACGGCGACCGCCCCGAAGTCGAAAGCGACGAGGGCGATCCGGTACCGGTCGGCAACGACCACGGCGGCCTCCAGGGCGGGATCACCACCGGCGAGCCGATCTACGGCGAGGCGACATGGCACGCGCCGACCAGCATCCCGAAACAGCAGACGACCGTCGACTGGGAGACCGGCGAGGCAAAGGAGATTCAGGTCGTCGGCCGCCACGACCCGGTGTTGATGCCGCGGGCGGTGCCGGTCGTCGAGGCCATGCTGTATCTGACGGTGCTGGATTTCATGCTGCTGGCCGGCCGGATCAACCCCGACCGACTCGACGGCGACGTGGGCGAGTACGACACCGACTACCACCCGCGCAGCCCGGATAATATGGAGTAGGGGTCGACTGCGGACAGCGCTCTGAACAGAAGTTAGTTGCTTTCTCGCGCGGTTGCGGTACGATTATTGATTACGATGGAGCGGACAGATGCTTATCGCTGTTTGTGAATTATCCAGCCGCTACAGTAGTCGACTAAAA
>JAWOEO010000179.1:0-4000 GCA_046482755.1 Halohasta sp.
CGACGGAATCCGGGGCCATCGACGCCAAGGAGGTCAAACCTCCATCAACTCCGCTTCCTTCTCCGCCAGCATCTGGTCGATGCGGGCGATGTGCTCAGTCGTCAGCCTCGCCCTTCTCGATGGGCGCGCCAACGAGGTTCCCCCACTCGGTCCACGAACCATCGTAGTTGATGGCGTCCTCGTAGCCGAGCAGTTCGTGGAGCGCGAACCAGGCGACAGAGGAGCGCTCGCCGATGCGGCAGTAGGCGACGGTCGTCCCCTCGCCGTCGATGCCTTTGTCGGCGTACAGCTCCTCGATCTCCTCGGCACTTTTGAAGGTGCCGTCGTCGTTGGTGACCGCGGCCCACGAGATGTTCTGTGCACCGGGGATGTGGCCGCCGCGTTGGGCGGTCTCGTTGAGTCCCGGCGGTGCGAGGACTTTGCCGGAGAACTCCTCGGGCGAGCGCACGTCGACCAGCGGCAGGCCCTTGTCGATGGCGTTCTCGACATCGTCGCGGTAGGCGCGGATCGACTCCCGTGGACCGGAGGCAGTGTAGTCGACTTCCGAGAACGCCGGGACCTCGTCGGTCGTCGGGTAGTCGTTGTCGAGCCAGTACTCGCGGCCGCCGTCGAGCAGTTTCACGTCGTCGTGGCCGTAGTATTTGAACTGCCAGTAAGTGTAGGCTGCGAACCAGTTGGCGTTGTCACCGTAGAGCACGACCGTCGAGTCCTCAGTAATGCCGTGGGAACCCAGCAGTGCCTCGAAGTCCGCCTTCGTGAGGATGTCGCGGGTGGTCTGGTCCTGCAGTTGGGACTCCCAGTTGAAGCCGATCGCACCGGGGGCGTGGCTCTCATCGTAGGCTTCGGTGTCGACGTCGACCTCCACGAGTCGATAGTCTGGATCGTCACTCTGGAACGCATCGAGGTGGTCTTCGGCCCAGTCGGCCGAGACCAGCACGTCTTTCGCATACTCTGTCATACACACATCGGTTCGGCCCCCACCGTCTTAGTACTACTATCGACGGTGCTTTCGGCCGGTCCTGAAGGATGCCGGAGAGTATTGCCAGCGGTTACCGACACGGCTGCCACACACCCCGCCTAGCGGGGCCGGTGGCCCATCACAGGCAGCTCCCCCGGCGAAACAGCGGCAACAATCACTGGTATCCGGGAACCCCGGCGGCGGTCGACACCGCCGGATGGTTAACCACGCGCGGCCCATATATCCGATTATGTCCACAGATTTGCTCGTCGACCCCGCGTGGGTCGCCGATCGGCTGGACGAGCCGTCGGTTCGGCTCGTCGACGTCCGCGAGGCGTGGGAGTACGACGCTATGGGCCACCTTCCGGGCGCGGTCTCGATCCCCTTCGAGCGCTACCGCGACGACGACTCGCCGGACCCAGGGACGCTTCCCGGGGCCGACGCCTTCGCCGACCTGCTCGGTGAGGCCGGGATCGCCCCCGAAGACACCGTCGTCGCCTACGACGACACCCACGGCGTCTTCGCCGCCAGGCTGGTGGTCACGGCACTCGTCTACGGCCACGACGACGTACGGCTCCTGAACGGCGATTTCAGTGCGTGGCGACGCGAGTACGAGATCACCGACGCCGCACCCGACGTCGAACCAACGGAGTATGATCCACGGGCGATCGCGGCCGACGCACCGATCGTCGACCGCGCGGCCGTCGCCGACGCCATCGACGGCGGCGAAACGACGCTGCTCGACACTAGGGAAGCGTGGGAGTACGAGGAGGGCCACCTTCCGGGTGCGATCCGTCTCGACTGGATGGAACTCGTCGACGAGGAGACCCGCGGAGTAAAGTCAGCCACCGAAATCGAGTCCCTGCTCGCTGACCGCGGCATCTCCACTGACCGCGAGCGCCGGATCGTCCTCTACTGCAACACCTCCAGACGGCTAAGCCACACCTTCGTCGTCCTCCGATCGCTCGGCTTCGAAGACGTGGCCGTCTACGAGGGGAGTATGACCGAGTGGACCGACGCCGGTGGCGCGATCGAGACCGAAAGCGGTGACTAACTGCGAGTAGTCGACGGCTACTCGAAGCCGCGGTCGACGCCCGCCTCGTCGATGAGGTCGTCGAGTTCCGTCGAGAGGAGTTCGTCGGCGTCCTCGAAGGTATCAGCGAGATCGTCGAGTCGGTCGGGGCGGTCGCTGAGTTCGTACTCCATGGGACCGAACGCCGGGCTGTCGACGGCCTCCATCAGGTCGGTAAAGAAGTCCTCAGAGGTAGTCGGAGCCTCGGCGTGGACCTTGATCGTCTCTTCGAGTCGAGTGGCCATCGACCTCGCTTCGTCCTCGTTCTTCGGGGGGCGCTGGACCGCAAATCGGCCGTCGTCGTCCGTCCGGCGAGGCAACAGCGGGTCGAGATCTTCGTCGACTTTTCGGGCGACCCGTGTGCCGACACCCTGTAGCTCGTAGGGGGTTTTCGCGTACGTTTTGAGGTGGAACACCCCGGCAGCGGGATGGCCGAGATACATGTCCTCGCCGACACCGCGCTGTCGCTGTCCGGCGACCGCGCGCCACCCCTCCGGGTCGCGGTCGCCGTCGATCACGTCCGCAAGGATGTCCTGCCAGTCTCGAACGCGCATAGCCGACATATAGGCAAACATGCCGATGAGCCTGTCGGTCACGCCTACCGTAGCCAGTGGCTACCTCGGAGTAGGTAGTCGTTACCGTTCGGTTGGGCCAACTGATACCGTGAACCACAGTTTCAAGAGGGATGGTTTCGTTGTCGCCCGCATGGATACCGAGGGGCTCTTTGCCGTCGACCCCGATGACATCCCCCTGCTCGGAGCGACGTTCATGATCGCGGTCGGCTGTATTCTGCTGATCACCGACATCGGGGCTGGACACCCATTGGTCCCGTTTTTGGTCGTATCCGGTACCATCGCCTTCGTCTTTTTGACACTCCGCCGCGTTCCGGAGCCCGATCTCACTGTTGTCGCTGCCGGAATCGGAATGATCATCGGAAGTACGCTGGTCAGCGTCGACATCCCGTTCGCCTTCGATTTCGACGGGCCGGTCGGGGCGGCGTTCTTCCTGTTCGGAGCGATCGGGCTCTCCCAGTATCTCGACGACTAGTTCTCCAGCCGGCGCAGCGCCGCGGCGATCTGCGGTGGGGTTGCCCCCTGTCCGTCGCGCACGCGATGATCCGGGAGGAAGATGGGGATCGGGTTCTGTCTGAGGGCGTCACGAACCGTTTCGAGGTCGGCATCGTCGCTCGGATCGAGGCCGGCGAGACGCGCCAGCCGTGAGATGGTGACGGTGCTACCGCTGGACACCGAGTCGAGGGCCTCGAGGACGTCCCGCTGGTCGGTTGGCACCGTGAGCCCGATCTCGGCGCGCTCGACCGGCTCCGGGTCGCCCTCCAAGTACGATTCGACCGCATCCAGCAGTTCGTGGTCCGTCTCGGCGTCGGATGGGACGTCCTCCGGGAACGAGACGTCGATCACCCGGCCGCCGGCGACCCCCAGCTGGACGACGCCGTCGAGGGAATCGAACCGTCGTGCGTAGATTCCTGCGGGAGACATTCTACCTCCCTGCAAGCCGCGGGTGGTTTCAAGGGTTCCGTCTCGTGGCGCAAGTATTATGTACATATACGTACATCAGTGTACATAGATGAACCATACTGCGGATGAGTTGGCTTATTATAAGGGTTGGTTTTTTGATTATGATGGTAAGTTGAGAAGCGAATATGATAATGAAAAAACTGCTAAGATGTCTAGTGCTATTAATCAGTTTTCTAATAAGTATAGTGATGAGGATGTTGATAATTTAATTAAACCTAGAGATTTTGCTAACAAATACCTTATTGATATTAAGACTGCTTATGCTGCTGCTAAAAAGTTGCAGGCTGATGGTGATTGGTTTGAAGGGGTTGATTATCATGTTTCTTTGACTGGTAGAATTTTTTACACTGTTGCTGGTGTTGAGAAATTGATTGATCATATTAAGGGGACTGGTTGTTGTGCTACTATTTCAGGGTTTAATAAATGAAATGCAAA
>JAWOEO010000250.1:0-9087 GCA_046482755.1 Halohasta sp.
CGCCCGCGAATACGTGGTCGACGGCGGGGTGGGCTTCGAACGTTCGGGTGGCGGCGGAGTCGTCGCCGGTGAGGACGACGATTTCCCGGTCGTCAGCAGCGAGTGAGTCGACGACGCCCTCCCAGTCGGCCTTCGGCTCGTCGCCGACACCGATGACGCCCCGAATCGTCTCGTCCCAGCCGACGACGACCGCGACATCGCCCTGTTCGGTCAACCGCTCGGCCTCGCTGCGGGAGTCATCAGGGTCGGCCCAGTCCTCGAACAGCGCGGGGTGGCCGACAGTTACGTCGCGGCCGTCGACCCGGCCGCGGACCCCCGTGTCGAAGGTCTCGACCGCGTCGACGCCCGCCGCTGTGTCGTCGGCTTCGCCGTCCGCGCCTGCCACGAGTTCGCCGCCGTCAGTCGCGTGTTCGCTCGGTGTAGGCGTGGCGTCGGTGGTCGACGCGGCGGCGACGATGGCGTCGGCGATGGGGTGGGCCGAGGCGCGCTCGACGGCCGCCGCGGTCGACAGCAGGTCGTCGGGCTCGTCGCCCGCCACTTCGGTGACCTGCATCTCGCCGCTGGTGAGCGTTCCCGTCTTGTCGAGGGCGATCACGTCGACGTCCGCGGCCGTCTCGAAGATCGCCGAGGAGGCGACGACCATCCCGTGACGGGCCGCGGTCTGAATTCCCTGCGCAACCGCTAGCGGCGTCGCCAGTCCCAGCGCACAGGGACAGGAGGCGATAACGACTGTCAGCCCGACCAGCAGGGCGGCGGTCGGCGTCGACCCCGAGACCAGCGTCCAGCCGGCCGCAAGGACGCCCACCGTCAGGACGAGGGGGACGAAGATCGTCGCCAGTTTGTCGGCAAAGCGTTGGGCCCCCGGCGACCCGCTCTGGATCTCCCAGAGCAACTCGACGATCCGATCGAGGGTGCTGTCGGCGTCCTCGCCGGCCCGGATCGTCAGCGGCTGGTCGGTGACGACCGTCCCACCGCGGACGTCGTCGCCCGGCCGCTTCGTTCGCGGCACCGACTCCCCGGTGACCAGCGCCTCGTCGACCGCTGCAACGCCCGACTCGACGATCCCGTCGACCGGGATCCGGTCGCCCGGCCGGACGAGCAGTTCCTCGCCGGGGTCGACCGCTTCGACCGGAACCGTCGAGCCGTCGGGGCGGCGAGCCTCCTCGACTTGGATCGCCGTCAGATCGGTGAGAAGATCGGAGGCCCGGCCCTTGATGCGCGACTCGTAGTAGTTGCCGACCGTGACCACGAGGACGATGGCGACGGTCACGTCGAAATACAGGTCCGTCCGCCCCATGAGCATGGCCAGCGTACTGTAGCTGTAGGAGCCGAGTGCGGCGACCGTCACCAGCAGGTCCATATTCGGCTCGCCCGCCCGGAGGCTGACGTAGGCCCCCCGCAGGATCGGGTACCCCGTATAGAGAAGCACGAGCGAAGCCAGCAGCCACAGTTGCGTAAAGAGATAGAGGCCGTCGAAGCCGCCGAGGTCGACCAGCGACTGGAGGCCGAAGTATTTGGGATAGATGAACAGCACGTACCACAGCATCGTCATCATGCCGAACAGCCCGCCGCCGATGAGGAACTTCACGACCTCGATATCGCCCGCAAGCTCGCGGTCCTCGTCGAGCGCGCGCTCGCTGGCCTCGTAGCCGTACCCCGAGACGAGATCGGGGAGCTCGTCGACCGCCAACAGGTCGGGATCGTAGTGAATCTTCAGCGTGTCGGTCGCGTAACTCGCACTGACCGCGCCGACGCCCTCGTGGGCGGTGGCCGTCGACTCCAAAAACGCCTCACAGGTCGCACAGTGCATCCCCGAGACGCTGAGGTATTGGGCGTCGTACGCCTCCAGATCCTCGGCCGGGTCGGTCGACTCACGGAGCCGATCGCTGGCGGCCTCGGCGTCGGCTTCGGCGACGTCGTCGACCGTGCGGGCGACCTCCAGGCAGCCCCGGCAGCAGTAGACGCCGTCGACGTCGGCGTCGGTAACCGGCGGCGACGGCGTGGGGAGGTCACAGAGCGTGCAGTCGCTCATAGGCGAAGGAGGTGGCCGGGGTGGCGGCCGGGGTGACGACGGGACGGCGGCCGGTGGGCGGCCTCAGGCGTGGGCCGAGTGATCATGGCCGCCGCCCTCGACCGGCGTGAAGATGAGATACAGCGCGGTGGCGATGATGCCGACGTTGAGGACGGAGATGCCGACGATCGGGTCTTTCAGCAGCGCATACGAGACCATCGCCGGCATGGCACCCAGACTCACGAGACTGGCGGTACGTGGTGATACCATTTGTCGAAAGTGTCGACCCAGCACTCATAATTCTTTGCTCACGTTCTCACTCATCGAGAATCCAGAATCCATATTTACGACGGCTTTCTATAATAGAACCAACGATGTCCGGAGAGAACACCGTCAGGGAGATCGGGCACGACGAGTTCGACCCGAAAGGGACGCTGGCGCTGATACTGATCTACTTCGTGATCCTCAGCGTCATGTGGGTCTTCATGTACTTCGTCGAGTTCCTTGGCAACGACTTGACAGTCCTCGTATAATATGAACATTCACAACTACGAAAAGCTGTGGCTCGTGCTGTCGATGCTGCTGATCATCGGCTTTATCAGCACGGTCGTCTACGGCGCGACGGCGGTCGGCATCGAGATGGTCAACGACGAGGGCGGGACGATCGACTCGACGGCCCTCGAAGACGACGAGCGGTTCGCCGAACCGCGGGTCGAGAAGGTCGGCGACAACGAGTACGAGGCCTACGTGGTCGCCCGGCAGTTCATCTTCGAGCCGGATCCGATCGAGGTGCCGGCCAACAGCACCGTCACGTTCTATGTGACCTCGCCGGACGTGATTCACGGCTTCGAGGTCGTCGGCACCAACGCCAACGGGATGGTCGTGCCGGGAGAGATCACCGAACTGACCGTCGAAGTCAACGAACCGAAGGAGTACGGCATCCTCTGCAACGAGTACTGCGGCGGCGGCCACCACACCATGGAAGGGAAACTGATCGTCCATCCGGAAGACGAGTTCGAACTGGAGGACAGCAGCGATGAGTGAACAGCTCGAATCCGGCGCACCGACGTTCCTCGATAAGTTCCCCGAGGAGGCGGCGGTCGTCCGGGCTGCACTGTGGAGTTCCTTTATCGCGCTGTCGCTGGGGGCGGTCTTCGGGCTGATTCAGGCGCTCCACCGGACGAACATCCTGCGGGTCGTCGACTCCGCCGAACACTACTACACCGTGTTGACCGCCCACGGCGTGCTGATGGTGATCTCGTTTACCATCTTCTTCCTCGTAGGGTTGTTCACGTGGGCGACCGTCCGCAGCCTCGATCGGGGGGTCGTCGACATCCGGTATACCTGGACGTGGTACGGGCTGATGGTCGCCGGGACGCTGATGGCGGTTGTCGCCATCCTCGGCGGCTTCGTCCCCCAGACCGACATCAGCGCCGACGTGCTGTACACGTCCTACGCGCCGATGCAGGCCCACCCGCTGTTCTACGGCGGGCTGGCGATCTTCGTCATCGGGACGTGGTTGGCCGGGGCCGACTGGTTCCGTGCGTGGTGGTCCTGGAAGGCCGACAACCCCGACGAGCGCATTCCGCTGCAGACGTTCATGGTGCTGACGACGATGCTGATGTGGTATGTCGCCACCATCGGGATCGCCATCGCGGTCGTCGGCTTCCTGCTGCCGTGGTCGCTGGGGATCTTCGACCAGATCAACCCCCTCTTAACGCGGACGCTGTTTTGGTTCTGGGGCCACCCGGTCGTCTACTTCTGGCTCATGCCGGCCTACCTGCTGTGGTACACCGTCCTGCCGACGGTCGCCGGCGGCCGGCTGTTCAGCGACCCCCTCGGTCGGGTCGTCTTCGTGCTGTTCCTGCTGCTTTCGACGCCGGTCGGCATCCACCACCAGTACGTCGATCCCGGGATCGCCGAAGGGTTCAAAACGATCGCGATGACCAACACGATGTTCCTGCTGCTGCCGAGCTTTTTGACGGCCTTTACGGTCGTCGCAAGCGTCGAACACGGCGCACGCCAGCGCGGCGGCACTGGCCTCTTCGGCTGGCTGCGGGCGCTGCCGTGGCGTGACCCCGCCTTTACCGGGATGATGCTCGCGGGACTCATGTTCGCGGCGGGCGGCTTCAGCGGGATGATCAACGCCGGGATGAACATCAACTACCTCATCCACAACACGCTGTGGGTGCCGGGGCACTTCCACCTCACTGTCGGCACCGCCGTGGCGCTGACGCTGATGGCGGCGACCTACTGGCTGTGGCCCCAGCTCACCAATCGGCGGCTCTACAGCCGGCCGATCGGGCTGGCGCAGGTCGTCATCTGGTTCGTCGGGATGGGACTGATGTCGAACGCGATGCACGTCATGGGGCTGTTCGGCGTGCCGCGGCGGACCGCCGAACCGCAGTACGAGGGCTTCGAGTTCGTCACCTCCTTCGGCTCGATCACCGAACTGCGGCTCCAGCTTGCGATCGGCGGCACGCTGCTGTTCATCTCGACGGTGCTGTTCGTCTCGAACATCGCACTCAGCGCGGGCGCACCGAAACTGAGCGGCCTCGGCCAGCCGCTGTCGGAGCCGCTGTCGACGGCCGACGACTCCCCGGAGATCCTGGATAACCTCAAACTCTGGTTCGGGATCGCCTTCGTGCTCGTGATCCTGGCCTACGCGCTGCCGCTGGCGAGCATCATCAGCCGCGGCGGAGTCCTCGGGCCAGGCGTCGACCCCGTCCCCATGATCATCGAGCCGGTCGCCGCCACGATCGAACCGACGCTGGGTCGGCTGGCCGCCGTCGTCGGGAGCGTGATGCCATGAGACGCACCACCCAAGGCGGGATTCTGGTCGGCAGCGGCGTGCTGTTCGTCATCGTCTGGGAGATCCGCAGCGCGCTGGGGCTGCTGGCGGGTATCGACACCGACCCACAGCTCTGGATGCTGCTGACCCTCGGGGTCGTCGTCCTCACGGCGATCGCCCTCGCCATCGGACTGATCGGTCTCCAACCGGAGCTACTGACCGACGAAGACACCCAGTGAGCCACTCGACCTCGACCGCCGCGGTCCTCCGCCGGGCGTTCGCCGACCGCTCGCCGACCGCGCTGGCCATCTGGGGGGCCGCCATCGCCGTCGGGCTCTACGCGACGGCCACGAGCGCCTACCTCGCGGCCGCAGCCCCGCGTGTGACCGACCTGCGGGTGTTCGTCTATCCGCCGGTCTGGCTCGCCGCGAGCGTCGCCGCTGCCGTCTGGGTCGACCGAACGGTTCGCCACCGGCCCCGGCCGTGGCTCGGCCGGGCGGTCGGCGTGGCCTACGTCCTCGGACTGGGGTGGCTCGGTGGACTTGTCGGCCCGAGCGCCGGCACCGAAACCCTCCGACTGGTCGCCACGCTACCGGGGTGGGGACCGATCGGCCTCTACGACAACGGGCTCGTCCACCTCTCGGTCGTCCCGTTCAAACTGGTCGCCTATCTCGCGCTCGGCCACATCGTCGCGGTGCTGGTCGCCGCAAGCGGCGGCTCGGCCCGCGTGGCAGTCCTCGGAATGGCTACCTGCGTGAGCTGTACGGCCCCGCTGCTGCTGGCGGTCGGCGGCTTGCTTGGCGGGACGCAGGTGACCGCGGCAGTGGCCTCGCTGGGCTACGACATCGCCACCGTGGTGCTGGTCGCCACCTTTGGACTGCTGGTCCGGGCGGCGAGTCGAACCACGCCGTCGACCTGTCGCCCACAGGACGCCGAGACGACGGGAGGCGGGTCGTGAACCGGCGGCGGCTGCTGGCCGGCCTCGCCGGCCTCGGCGTCGTCGGCGGCGGCTGGGCGGTCAGCAGCGGCTGGGCGGCCGACGACTCGTCGACCGACGGGGCCGACGAGGACGTGACGACCGCCGAGTTCACCGTCGACACCATCGATGCACCGGGAAGCAGCGCCGGGACGCTGGCGGTACCGGGCGAGCAGCCGACGTTCGTCGACTTCGTCTCGGTCGGCTGTGAGGTCTGTAGCGACTCGATGCCCGCACTGACCGCGTTCCACGCCGAGTACGGCGACAGCCTCCGGTTCCTCTCGCTGTCGACCGATCCGGTCGGCTTCTCGGTCGAGGAATCGAGCCTTCGGGAGTGGTGGGCCGACCACGACGGAGCATGGGCGTTGGGCGTCGACGACCAGCTCTCGGTCGCCAACGACCTCGGGGTGACGAGCGTCCCGACGGCCGTGGTGGTCGACTCGGCGGGCCGGGTGCAGGGCCGCACCAGCGGCCGGAAGTCGGTCGACGACCTCGAATCGCTGGTCGAGCCCGTCGTATAACTCACCGTTGGGAGCGGCAGGTCAGACCGGGGCCGCGGGGCGTTTTCACCTGTTGGGAATCGAATAGTGGCTTATAAGCGAGCGTCGACACAGTTGTAGTATGCGAGCCGACGCGACAGCAGGGCAACAACGGGGTGTCCGGGAGGCATGACCCGCGATCGCATCCGCGAACATATCGCGGCCAATCCGGGGATCCACTTCAACGAACTCACTCGGGCACTGGACCTCGCGCCGGGACAGGTCCAGTACCACATCAGAAAACTCAAAGCGAGCGAGGCGGTCGTCGAGGAGCCGCTGTACGGCCGGACCCACTACTACACGCCGGAGTACGACGCCGACGAACGCTGCGCCCTGGCAGTGGTTCGTCGGGAGACCGCCCGCGACATCCTCGTCACGCTGTTCATCCACGGGCCGAACGCGCCGGAGGCGGTCGCCGAGGAGGTCGGCGTCGCCCGCAGCACCCTCGAGTGGCACCTCGACCACCTCGTCGAACAGGGACTGGTCGAGAAACAGCGCGACGAGCGCAACCGGATCACGCTCGTCCTCGCGGACCCGGAGTCGATGCCGGGGCTGCTGCGAACGGTCGAACCGTCGCTGTACACCCAACTCGTAACCGGCGTCTCGCGGCTGTTCGACGGCGTCTTCGCGGTCGACCCGCGGCCGACCGACGGGTAGCAGTCCGACGTTTTATAGGTGTCTTCGGGAGAGTAGCAGCGTCGCGGCCACCAGCGAGCCGACGAGCCACCCCACGAGGCCGAGCAGGCTCCACAGCGGCGCAGCGTAGCCGCTCTCGCCGGCCGAAGCGACCCCGATGACGGTCTCGAAAACGAGTCCCCGGTAGGCGCTGTTGGGCGCGGCCGCCAGCGCAGACAGCACGTTCGCGTCGGCCAGCCAGCCGTCGGCCAACCCGAGGACGATCAGGGCGTCGCCACCCGCGGCGGCCAGCAGCACGCCGCCGGTCGCCAGCACGACCGCCGCCCGCACCGATCGGGCGGCGACCGACAGCAGCACCACCAGCGCCTCCATCGCCAGCCCGAAGAGGACGGTCAGGACGAGAAACCGGCCCCAGAGGATCGGCGAGTCGACGCCGGCGTGGGTGGCATACACGGTGGTATCGGGGCCGGCGGCGACGGCGATCACCACCCCCGACAACAGAAGGCTCCCCGCCAGCACCCCTGCGGTGAGCTTACAATTGATGATAAGAAAAAAGATGTGGTTTTAAACGGATGGGTATCTAAACGCCGTGATTTGGGCGGATTGATTTTTATCGACTTGAGAGACCGTTATGGAATTACACAGATCGTTTTTGACGAGGGGAACAGTGAACTTCACTCTATGGCAGAGGAGTTAAGATCTGAGTATGTAATTGGTGTGAAAGGAGTAGTGCTGAACAGGAGCAGTGAGACCATCAATCCGGAGATGAAAACCGGAGAGATTGAAGTGGAAGTGAGTGACCTGAAAGTTTATTCAAAAGCGGAGACTCCACCATTTGAAATCAAGGATGATTTAAAAACAAACGAAGAGACTCGTCTGAAGCATCGCTACCTGGATCTCAGAAGGGCAGAGCTGCAGAAGAATTTAATCCTAAGATCAAATGTCTACCATACGATTCGGAGCTTTTATCACGATCGTGATTTTTCTGAAGTGGAAACACCTGTACTTATGAAATCCACGCCGGAAGGTGCGCGTGATTACCTGGTGCCAAGCCGGGTAAATGCCGGTAAATTCTTTGCCCTACCTCAAAGCCCTCAAACCTATAAGCAGTTGCTGATGGTTTCCGGTTTTGACCGATATTTCCAGATTGTGAAGTGTTTCCGGGATGAGGATTTACGTGCCGATCGTCAGCCTGAATTTACGCAAGTGGATGTGGAGATGTCTTTTGTGGATGAAGAAGTAATCTATCAAGAGCACGAAAAACTGATGGCGGAGATTTGGAAGAAGCATTTGGATGTGGATTTACAAACTCCATTTCCTCGTCTGTCCTATGAGGAAGCGATGACTACCTATGGATCCGACAAGCCGGACCTTAGATTTGATGTAAAAATTAACGATATCTCAGATGATGTTGCAGACTCCGGGTTTAAGATTTTCAAATCAACCGTTGATAAGGGCGGACGCGTTCTCTCGATTACCGTACCGGGAGAAGGAACCATGGGGCGGGGCGCCTTGGACAGGTTGACTGATAAAGTTACATCAGAAACCGGTGCCGCCGGTATGATTTTCATGAAACTGAACGAGGGAGAGATTACCTGTAGTGTTGGTAAATTCCTGGATGATGATACCATGAAAAACATTGCCAAAACTTCCAAAGCTGAGGATGGCGACCTGGTTCTGATTCTGGCCGGGCCATCGCCGGATGTATATAAGCAGATGGGCGGTTTACGACTTATTATAGGAAATCAGTTTGATATGATTGATGAAGATCAAACCAGATTTTTATGGGTTACCGACTTTCCATTGGTTGAATGGTCGAAGGAGGATTTACGATATCACGCCCTGCATCACCCATTTACGTCTCCAAAAGAAGGCGATGTTGACAAGCTCGAATCTGATCCGAAATCAGTTAAGGCAAGAGCATATGACTTAGTGCTAAACGGGAATGAGATCGGTGGCGGATCAATTCGTATTCACACGCGGGAACTTCAGCAGCGTATGTTTGCGTTACTAGGCATCGATGAGCAAGAGGCCGAAGAGAAATTTGGGTTTTTATTGGATGCCTTTAAATATGGAGCACCGCCTCATGGGGGAGTTGCACTGGGACTTGACCGAATTGTGATGTTGATGTCCG
>JAWOEO010000318.1:0-6661 GCA_046482755.1 Halohasta sp.
CACGCTCCCGGCCAGCACTGACACAGTGAGATACACCGCTGCGGTCCCGCCGAACGGCGCGAGCGCCGGCGGCAGCCCGTCGACCACATACAGGACGTGGAGCGCCGAGCCGACGGCCATCCACGGCGCGAACGCGACGATGTGGCGAGCCGTGATCGGCGGCCGTCGGCGGGTGAGCCCGTAGCCGACCGCCACCGCGGCCGTGAGCAGCGCGAGCAGATAGGGCCACGGCGGCAGCGCGAACCCCTCGGGGAGCAAGACCATACTCGGAGGCAGTCGGTTCGGCGGCAAAACAGTGCCGAAGCCTCGAAGCGAACTTTATGATCCGGCCGGCCCGTCGACCGGTATGAATCGACAGGACCTCGCCGCGCGGATCGACCACACGGTGTTAGGCCCCGAGACGACGCCCGACGACGTCGACCGCGTGGTCGCGGAGGCGGTCGACCACGGCATGAACGTCTGTATTCCGCCCTGTTATGTCGAGTCGACCGCCGAGCAGGCACCGCCTTCCCTCACGATTGCCACGGTGATCGGCTTCCCACACGGACAGGACGCCACGCCTATCAAACGCGAGGCGGCCGCTTCGGCGTGGAAGTCCGGAGCCGACGAACTCGATGTGGTCATCAACGTCGGTCGGCTCAAGGCCGGCGACACCGAGGCGGTCACCGAGGAACTCGCCGCGATCGTCGCCTCGGTGCCGATCCCGGTGAAGGTCATCATCGAGACGGCGCTGCTGACCGACGCCGAGAAACGCCGGGCCTGCGAGGCCGCCGTCGAGGCGGATGCCGCGATGGTCAAGACGTCGACCGGCTTCGCGGATGCCGACCCCGCGGGGGCGACCGTCGAGGATGTTGCGTTGCTGAGCGAGTATCTGCCCGTGAAGGCCAGTGGCGGCATCGGCGACTACGAGACGGCGATGGCAATGCTCGAAGCCGGGGCCGACCGGATCGGGGCCTCTGCCGGGGTCGACATCCTCGCGGGGGCTCCGGAGTGAGCAGACGGCAAGCCGAAAAGCCAACACCTTAGGTATGGAACCGATTTAGCACGCACAATGAGTGAGCCGAACGGCAGGGAACAGGAAGATTCGGTGCGGGATGCCGTCGAGCGGTCGAGAAGCGGCGCACCAGCAGTCGGGGAGGTCCTCCGGGATCGGTTTTCGGCCGACGAGGTGTTTCAGCGTGTCGTCGCCGCCGCCGACGAGGAGGTTACCTCCGGGAGCCGCGAACTGTTTTTCAGCGCGGTCGCGGCTGGCTTTGCGATCACGATCACGTTCTTGCTCTACGTCTCGATGTCGGCCGCAAGCGACAACGCCGTCGTCGGTACGCTGCTGTATCCGCTCGGGTTTATTTACATCATCATCGGCGGCTACCAGCTCTACACCGAAAACACGCTGCCGCCGGTCGCGCTGACGCTCGAACGGCTGGCGAGCATCCCGACGCTGTTTCGCCACTGGGGGATCGTACTCGTGGGGAACTTCACCGGCGGGGCCATGGGCGCGATTTCGATGGTCTACGGCGGGATCTTCGAGCCCGACAGCCAACTGAAGGCCATCGAGATCGCCGAGAAAGGCGCACTGCATACGGAGTGGTGGTCGCTGTTCTTCAAGGCGGTGTTCGCCGGCCTGATCGTCGCCGGCGTCGTCTGGGTCGGCTTCGCGGCGGGCGATACGGTCTCGCGGCTCTTGGTCGTCTATCTCGCCTTTCTGGCGATCCCCAACGGAAACCTCTTCCACGTCGTGGTGTCGTTCACCGAGGTCATCTACCTCGTCTTGGAGACCAACTACTCACTGCTCGTCGGGATGAGGAGCTTCGTGTTGCCCGTCCTGCTCGGCAACACCCTCGGCGGGGTGGTGTTAGTGACAGTAGTCAACTACTTCCAGACGAGCGAAGAGCGGCTCGAATCCGCTCGGTTCGAGGGACTCAACCGTCGACTCACCATCCCCGAGTGGACGCTCGGCCGGTTCGCCGGCCGGTCGTACGTGCCGATTCTCGACGCCGCCGAGGCCACGTTGGTCGGCGAGGACCGCTACCGGATCATGGTGCCGATCACGAACCCGCGGACCGACATCCCGCTCGTAGAACTGGCCTGTCGGGTCGCCAGCAACCGGGAGCACGCGACCGTCCATGTCGTCCACATCGTTCAGGCTCCCGACGACATGTCGCTGGTCAGCGGCGGCAACATCGAGCGGATCGAAGCCGAATCCGACAAGCGGATGGAAGACATCTACGCCCTCGGCGAGGAGTATGGGGTCAACATGCGGGTGTCATCGCTGGCTAGCCATCACTCCTTCGAGGAGGTCTTCAACATGGCCCGGCGCACCCGGCCGGATCTGGTCGTCATGGAGTGGGGCGAAGACCAACTCTGGAACGCCGCCCGCGCAGAGCGGCCCCTCGACGAGCTGACCAACCAGCTGCCCTGCGATTTCGCCATTATCAACGATCGGGGGCTCGACACCTCCCGCATCCTGATCCCGACCGCCGGGGGCCCGGATTCGGGACTCAGCGCCGAGGTCGCCGCGGCCCTGCAGGCGACGACCGATGCGGAGATAACGCTGCTCCACGTCGTCAACACACCCGCCGACCGCGAGGCAGGCAGGGCGTTCCTCGAAACGTGGGCCGCCGACCACGGCCTCGACGACGCCGAGTTGGTCGTCGACGATTCGGGAGATGTCGAAGCCGCCATCGAACGCGAGGCCGAAGAGGCGACGCTGATCGCGATCGGGGCCACCGAACGGGGACTGCTCTCACGGCTGGCGACCGACTCGCTGCATCTCGATCTCGTCAACGACGTCGACTGTTCGGTGCTGATGGCCGAACGACCCTCCTCACGGTCGGTGCTCAAGCGGCTCTTCGGCGACGCCCGCCACGACCGAGCCGAACCCGAGCCGAACCCGACGTCCGAACCCGAACCGAGATCCGAACCCGAACCGTAGGAACCGACTCCCTGTTCTGTCGTCCCTCTGGTCGAGCGATCGATAACTCGATGTCGACGAGTCGTCGCCGAAGACGCGTCGGCTACGCGTCGTCGACGTTCGGTAGCGCGATCACCGGCCGGTCGGCCTCCGTGACGAGTCGGAGCGAGCGATCACCCGAGAGGAACTGGACGAGCCGGTTGCCGCCGCGAGAGCGGTAGGCGATGGCGCTGGCGTCGACCTCCTCGGCGACCTCGAAGATCGCTTCAACGACGTTTCGCGCGTAGGCGGTGTGATCGTCGGCGTCGGGAAACTCCTCGCGGACGGCCGCATACGCCGCTTGAGCGATCTCTTCGGACTGTGCGACGGGCGTCTTGTCCGGCACGCCCTCGCCTTTCTCGACGACGTGGAGGGAAGTCACGTGTTCCGGGTCGTACGCTGCGAGCTGTGTCGCGGTCTTCCGTGCGTCCGTTTCGGTCGCAACGGGCACGAGAACGTGGGAGAGAAGCGCCGTGTCGACTGACTGGTCCATACCGATCCAAGACGAACGGTCCGAATAAGTATTGTGTGCAAAGCCGGTGCTCCCGCCACGAGCGAGGCACTGTCGACACCCGATGCCGACAGGCTGGCCCGTCCCGAAGCGTTGATACGGATGAAGCAAATCACGTACTGACAATCGAATCTATGGGCCTATTGGTATGAAATGGCGACTCGACTGGTATGCAAGCGTCAGTCTCGTTGGAACGATTATCAAATATCTCGCCCTGACGATGCTGGTCCCGCTGGCCGTCGCGGTAATCTATATGCGGGATATCTGGGTGTTCGTCGTCGCAATCGGGATCACGCTGGTGGTCGGCTTGAGTCTCGAACGGCTCGATTCCGACCCTGATCTCGGCCCACCGGAGGCGCTGTTGCTCGTCTCGCTGTCGTGGCTCGCGGTCGCCGTCGTGGGGGCGATTCCGTACGTCCTCGCTGGCTACGGCACCGAGTCGGTACTCCGGCTCCCGGTCAACGCGCTGTTCGAGTCGATGAGCGGGTTTACGACGACTGGGTCGACCGTGACTGCCGAACTCAGTTTCGAGCGGCACTCACACGCCGTCCTGCTGTGGCGACAGCTGACCCAGTGGCTCGGCGGGATGGGGATCATCGTGCTGATGATCGCCATTCTGCCCGAACTCGCGGTCAACGGGGCCCAACTGATGCAGTCGGAGGCTCCCGTCCCGGAGCTCCAGAAACTCACCCCGCGGATCGCCGAAACCGCCCGCGCGCTGTGGATCATTTACTTCGGCTTTACCCTGCTGTTGATCTGTCTGCTCTACGGGCTCCGTCTGGTGGGACTTGCGCCCAATATGACCCTCTACAGCGCGATCGCCCACGGCTTTACGACGCTCCCGACCGGCGGCTTTTCGCCACACGCCGAGAGCATCGCCTACTTCGGGGCGGCCGTCCAGTGGGTCATCATCCCGTTTATGCTGATCGCGGGCGTCAATTTCGCGCTGTTCTGGCACGTCATCAAAGGAGAGTTCCGAACGCTGGTCGACAACACGGAGTTCCGCGCCTACGCCGGGATGATCGCCGTCCTAGTCGCCCTGCTGTCGGTCGTGTTGATCCGTGGGGCGGCTCCCCCACTGGAGATCGGTGGCACCACCGGCGGGCTGACAGAGAACACGATCCGACAGGCGGCCTTCCAGATCGGCTCGCTGATGAACTCCACCGGGTATGCGACCGCCGACTTCGCCCAGTGGGACCAGCACGCCCAGATCCTGCTGTTGTTTACGATGTTCATCGGTGGCTCGGCGGGGTCGACCGGCGGTGGCATCAAGGTGGTCCGGTGGCTGGTCGTCCTCAAGTCGATTCGCCGGGAACTGTACACCACCGTTCATCCGGAGGCGGTGAAGCCGGTCCGGCTCGGTGGACAGGTCATCGACGAGGAGGCGATTCGGGGCATCATGGTGTTCACGCTGCTGTATATCGTGCTGTTTGCGGTCTCGGCGGTGTTGATCGGGCTCGATGCGGCCCGCATCGGCTACGAGTTGTCGACCCTTGAGGCGATCAGCGCCTCACTGGCGACGATCGGCAACATCGGGCCGGGGTTCGGCTCGCTCGGTCCGTTCGGGAACTTCCTCCAGTTCCCCGATAGCTCGAAACTGCTGATGATCTTCCTCATGTGGATCGGGCGGCTGGAAATCGTCCCCGTGTTGGCGCTGTTCATCGGCCGGCTCGAAGACCGGTAGGAAATTTCGCCTTCGGTTGAGGTGTCCTCGACCGAATCTTCAATGACGACACCCGTCGACTGATGGGCTCTCGGAGCGACGGCGCGGGGTTCGGTCGACTGGCCGTCGCAGTCGAACTGATTAAGAGGAGTGATCGTAACCATCAGATATGTTCGACTGGATACCGCTCTCGACCCCCTCTCTCATGACACGAACAACGGACACTCGTGTGTGCTGTTGTGTTGGTGGACCGAAATGAGCGACGAGGAACTCGCCAAGGACCTCACCCTTACGTCGGCGCTGACGATCGGGATCGGGACGATGATCGGCGCGGGGATCTTCGTCCTCCCGGGGACGGCCGTCGAGCAGGCCGGGCCGCTGGCCGCGGGGGCGTTCGTTCTCGGCGGCGTGATCGCCATCTTCACCGCGCTGTCGGCCAGCGAACTCGGGACAGCGATGCCGAAATCGGGCGGCGCGTACTTTTATATCAACAGATCGCTCGGCCCGATGTTCGGCTCCATCGCGGGGTGGGGTAACTGGATCGGGCTCACCTTCGCCTCGGCCTTCTATATGTTCGGCTTCGGCGAGTACGTGATCGCGTTCAAACCGCTACTCACCGAGATCGTCTCGTCGGCCCCCTTCGGCGACCTCGTGATCGCGGCACTCGACGTTCCGGGCATGCTTCTCGCGCCGATTCCGCTGTCGAGCGCCAAGATCATCGCCCTGCTGGGGGCCGTCTTCTTCGTCGCGGTGAACTACTTCGGCGCGAAGGAGACCGGCAAACTCCAGAACATCATCGTCTTCACGCTGCTGGGCATCCTGACGGTCTTCACGCTGTTCGGCGTGCTCAACGCCGATCTCGAATCGCTACGGCCGATCGATCCGCAGGGGTATGGGCCACTGCTTCCGCTAACCGGACTCATTTTCGTCTCCTACCTCGGCTTTGTCCAGATCACCTCGGTCGCCGAGGAGATCCAGGACCCCGGCCGCAATCTCCCGATCGCCATCGTCGGCAGCGTCGTCATCGTGACGGCCATCTACGCGCTGGTGCTGCTGGCGGTGCTGGCGGCGGTCCCGAACGAGGTGGTCGCCGGGAACGGCACCGCGGTCGTCGACGTCGCCCAGATCCTGATGGGGCCGCTAGGGGCGCTAGCGTTGCTGTTCGGCGGACTGTTGGCGACCGCCTCAAGCGCCAACGCATCGATCCTCTCCTCGTCGCGGATCAACTTCGCCATGGGCCGGGACAAGATCGTCTCGCCGGAGCTCAACGAGGTCCACGACCGGTTCGGCACGCCGTATAAGTCGATCGCCCTTACAGGAGGGTTGATCGTCCTGTTCTGTCGGCAAACATGACCGAGGCCTCCACCTGGCGCCCGCCCAGGCTCACCCGGTCCAGATTGCTCATGATCTCCCGGGCCACGCCCGCCGACACGTAACGACTCAGCTGATCAATCGGATTCTGGGCGCAGACCGGCTGCTGGTAAGTGACATTCCGGGCACAACCCGTGACCCGGTGGACACGTCTTTTACCTACCGG
>JAWOEO010000193.1:0-11752 GCA_046482755.1 Halohasta sp.
CCCGCAACGAGGCCGAGGGTGCGGTCCAGCGTGCCGAGTCGCTGCTCGAAGAGAACGAAGAGCAGGTCGACGACGACCTCGAAGCCGACATCCGCGATGCGATCGACGACGTCGAGGACGTCCTCGAGGACGACGATGCCGAGACCGAAGCACTCCAAGACGCCACCGAGGCGCTCTCCGAGGAGCTCCAAGAGATCGGTAAGCAGATGTACCAACAGCAGGCCCAGCCGGCACCGGCCTGTGCCTGCTGGGCCTGCTGTTGGTACATCTGCTTGCCGATCTCTTGGAGTTCTTTCGAGAGCGCCTCGGTGGCGTCCTGTAGCTCCTCGGTCTCGGCGTCCTCGTCTTCGAGGACGTCCTCGACGTCGTCGATCGCATCGCGGATGTCGGCTTCGAGGTCGTCGTCGACCTGCTCTTCGTTCTCTTCGAGCAGCGACTCGGCACGCTGGACCGCACCCTCGGCCTCGTTGCGGGCCTCGATGCGCTCGCGGCGCTCTTGGTCCTCCTCGGCGTGTTGTTCGGCCTCTTCCTGCATGCGCTCGACTTCCTCGTCGGAGAGGCCCGCGCCGCCCTCGATGGTGATCGACTCGGCGTTGCCCGAGCCCTGATCCTCCGCCGAGACGTTGACGATGCCGTCGGCATCGATCGAGAACTCGACTTCGATCTGCGGCGTGCCGGCGGGGGCCGGCGGGATGCCGGTCAGCATGAACTCTCCGAGCAGTTCGTTCTCGTTGGCGATCTCGCGTTCACCCTGGAAGACCCGGACCTGCACCGAGGTCTGATTGTCCGCGGCTGTGGTGAAGACCTTCGAGGCGTCGGTCGGAATCGTGGTGTTCTTGTCGATGAGTCGCTCGAAGAGCCCGCCTTTGACCTCGATCCCCAGGGAAAGCGGGGTGACATCGAGCAGGACGATATCGTCGACGTCCCCTGCGAGCACACCGCCCTGAATCGCCGCGCCCAGTGCGACCGCCTCGTCGGGGTTGACGTTCTTCTTGGGCTCTTGGCCGATGATCTCTTCGACCTTCTCGGCGACCTGCGGCATCCGGGTCGAGCCACCGACGAGGATGACCTCGTCGATATCGCTGTCGGAGATGCCGGCGTCCTCGATCGCCTGCTCGGTCGGCGCGACGGTGCGGTCGATCAGGTCGGAGGTGAGGTTCTCGAAGGTGGCCCGGGTGATCGAGGTTTCGAGGTGGACCGGTCCCGAGTCCGTGGCCGTGATGAACGGGAGGTTGATCTTGGCCTCTTTCCGCGAGGAGAGTTCGATCTTGGCCTCTTCGGCGGCTTCCTTGAGGCGCTGGAGGGCCTGACGGTCTTCCCGGAGGTCGATGCCGTGGTCGTTTTCGAACTCCTCGGCGAGGTGGTCGATGATCGCCTCGTCCCAGTCGTCGCCGCCGAGATCGTTGTCCCCGTTGGTGGCGACCACGTCGTAGACGCCGCCGCCGAGTTCGAGGACGCTCACGTCGAAGGTTCCGCCACCGAGGTCGTAGACCAAGACTGTTTGATCGGACTCGTCATCGAGCCCGTAGGCCATCGATGCCGCGGTGGGCTCGTTGACGATACGCTCGACTTCGAGACCGGCGATCTGACCGGCGTTCTTGGTCGCCTGTCGCTGTTTGTCGTTGAAGTAGGCAGGCACTGTGATGACGGCCTTCTCGACGTCGTGGCCGAGGTAGTCCTCGGCGTCACGCTTGATCTTCTGGAGGATCATCGCCGAGATCTGCTCGGGCGTATAGGAGTCGCCCCCGATCTCGACTTCGTAGTCCTCTTCGCCCATATGCCGCTTGATCGACTGAATCGTCCGATCGGGGTTCTGGACGGCCTGGTTTTTGGCCGGCTTGCCGACCAGCCGCTCGTCGTCGTCCGAAAAGGCGACGACCGAGGGCGTCGTCCGGTTCCCCTCGGAGTTGACGATGATTTCGGGCTCTCCACCTTCCATAACCGCGAACGCGCTGTTCGTGGTACCAAGGTCAATACCGAGAATCTTCTCGCTGGCCATGTTGGTCCCACGTACCGGCTTGTCTCGGTTAAAGGTTACTAGATACTGCGACACAAGCCCGCTACCCGACTCGCTGCCGTCTTGCGATTATCGGAACTCACCGTCGGTCTGCTCGACAGTTTTAGTATGACCGCAATGCAACCGACCTGGCCGTGGTCGACTGGGTCGACCTCAGGCGTCGTCGCTGCTGACCGTTACTTGCGCGGCCTGCAGCACCTTGCCCGCCATCTCGTAGCCGTCCTGATAGACGTCGGCGACGGTGCCGTCGGGCTGGTCGCTGTCGACCCGCATCATCACTTCGTGGCGCTGGGGGTCGACCGCGTCGCCGGCCTCGGGGGAAATGATCTCGACGTTCTCCTCCTGGAGGATGACGTCGAACTCGTCGAGGGTCGACTGGATGCCCGGCCGGATATCGGCGTCTTCGTCCTGATCGAGCGCCCGGACGAGGTTGCCCCGGATCTTCGTAAAGCGGGAGACAAGATCCTCGGTCGCCCGTGCCTGCATCTCGGCCTGTTTGTCCTCCATCCGCTTTTTGTAGTTCTGGAAGTCAGCCCGCGAGCGCTGGAGTTTCTCGGTGAGGTCGTCGATCTCCTCGTCCTTCGCCTCGAGTTCGGCGTCCAACTCCTCGATCCGGGCTTCGAGCTCGTCGACATCCCGCTCGTCGTCGACGATTTCCTCTTCCTCTTCTTCTTCCTCGAACATCTCGGTGCCAGCAGTCTCGGCTTCTTCGGGTTCCGAGCCGTCGCGTTCGGACGCCGATTCGTCGACCGCTGCTGGGTCGTCGTTCATACTGTCGTTCAGTCGCTTCGGCGGTTTAAGATTTCAGAAAGCGACCACCGACCACTACTGGTACATCCGCAGCGGCTGGGCCCGGCTGCTGTCCTCGGTGGCCTGCTGCATCCGCTGGATCAGCTGCTGGCGTGCCTGTTCGATCTCCTCGGCCCGGACCGAGAGGTCCTCGGTCGACACCTCGATGTCGGCGATGGGCTCGATCCCCCGTTCGATGACGACCTGTGAGGCGATCGGATCCGGGAGTTGGGGGTTCGACTCGACGACGAGGCCGACCGCCATGGTGTCGTGTTCGGTCGCGTGGGCCAACAGCGCGCCAGTCGGCCCCGAGATCAGCCCCATCTCGGCGGGCTGGTCGACCCCCGCGTTGGTGAGCCGGTCGTCGGCAGCGCCGTCGGTTGCGACGCCGTACAGTGCCGGAGTCTCGTCGGTCTGTCGCGGGAGCCCGGAGATGTAGACCGGCAGGACCTCACTCTCGTCGAACCAGCCCGCGAGGCAGGTGCCGAACTCGGTGGCCGCCTCGGGACTGATCGGCACGTCGCTCTGAAGCGCCAGCAGGTCCCGCTCGGCGTCGACGTAAAGCCGCACCGGCGTCACCAACTCCCGTGTATCCTGCTGGTAGGTCGCCACCGGTGGAATCGTCTCGCAGTAGACGTTGGCGTAGTGGTCCATCTCGAAGGACGCGATAAGGTGGTCGACGGCCATCTTGCCGACCAGCCCGACGCCGGGGAACCCCTCGACCAGTACCGGACTGTCCAGCGAGGCCTCCTCGTCGACGATGTCGATTCGTGTCATAGGACCACTACGTCACCCCCGCACCTAATCGTTGGTGCCGCCCGAATCGGCCCCAGTCACTCCGAAACGGACTAACGGCGGCACTCGAAAGGGTGGGCATGAATCCGCTAGAGCGGTATGCCCCGCTCGTCGACGATCAGGAGGCGTTTTTCGCGGCCTGTGAGCGTCCCTTGCCCTCGGTCGTTCGCGTGAACACGATCAGGTCGACGCCCGACCGCGCGCGAGCGGCCCTCAACGAGGAGGGGCTCGGCTACGAGCAGGTCGACTGGAACCCCGAACTCCTCCGGCTCGACGAGCGCGGGCCGGGCACGTCGTGGCCCTACTTCCACGGCTGGCTCCACGGCCAAGAGGAGGTCTCGGCGCTGCCCGCCATCGCGCTCGATCCACAGCCCGGCGAGACGGTGTGGGATAGCTGTGCCGCACCGGGCAGCAAGACGACCCAGCTGTCGGCAATGATGGACGACCGCGGCGTGGTGGTGGGCAACGACAACAACCTCGGTCGACTCTCGGCGCTCCGGCACAACGCCGAACGCCTCGGCGTCACCAATCTCGTCGTCACCAAACAGGACGGCCGCAACTTCTCGCTGAAACCGTTCGGTTTTGATTCCTTTGACCGCGCGATCGTCGACGCGCCCTGCTCCTGTGAGGGGACGATCCGTAAGAACCCCGACACCCTCGATCAGTGGACCCTAGAGCACGTCCACAGCGTGGCAGCCATCCAGAAGGGCATCCTCTCGCGGGCGATCCAAGCCACCAAACCCGGCGGCACGGTGGTCTACTCGACCTGCACGTTCGCACCCGAGGAGAACGAGGCCATCGTCGACCACGCCCTCGAAACGGAGGACTGCGAGGTCGTCGCCTTCGACTGCCCGCTCGACTCGCGGCCGGGCGTCACCGAGTGGGAGGACGACGAATACGACGAGAGCGTCGAGCAGACCCACCGGATCTACCCGCATCTCAACGATACGGGCGGGTTCTACTGTGCGAAACTGGCGGTGACCGCATGAGTCCAGAACTCCGGGACAACGTGGGCCAGCAGTTCGGTCGACTGCCAGCCACACCTGACGACCGCGAAGTCGAAGGGCGGGCCTCACGCGAGGAAGTCATCGAGTTCTTCGAGGAGCGATTCGGCATCGAGCCCACGGTTTTCGAGGGATTCACGTTCTGGGAGAAAGGCAAGGGCAAAATCTGGATCTTCGCCGACGACAATCCCAGCCCGGTTCGGATCGAGGGGCTGGGCATGACCGTCCTGCGGACGCGGCAGGAACACTGGAAGCCAACTCACAGCGCGGTCCAGCGGTTCGGCCGTCATGCGACGAAAAACGTCGTCGACCTCACACCCGAACAGGCGGCGACCTTCGCCCGCGGCAAGGATCAAGAGCTCCCCGAGTGGGACGGCGACTGGGGGTATCTGATCGCCGCCCACGAGCTCGCGGGCGAGCGCGAACCCGTCGGTGTCGGGCTGTATCTGTACGACGAACTCCGGTCGACGGTGCCGAAAGGCAACCAAGAGGAACTCTCGGTGCTGTAGTTCAGGCCGGCGAATCGGAGCGACCCATTGCCCACGCACGGATTTCGTCGCCGTACTGGTGCATCAGGATCGTGACCGCGATGCCGAGCGGCGACCACCGGTAGGCCAGCAGCGCGACCCCGATCAACAGCGCGCCGACGCCTCTGTTCCCCTGGAGCAGCGCCCGGAGGCCGTTGTACAGCACTGCGACCACACTGAACAGACGCGACCACTTCGAGCCGAGGAGTCGTTTGAGAACCATACGTAACCGAGGAGACGAATCCGCAAAAGGTTCGTGGCGATACGTGTTTCCTCACCCACCAGATCGATACCGGTTACCGTTGTTTCAGTACGCCGCCGGTCAGTCCCTGCCATTCGACGCGGTAGTCGACCGCCGCCAACACCGCGCTGGCATCGCTCACGCCGTAGTCGGCGACGACCGCTTCGGCATCCGAAAACGCCATGCCTTCGGATAGCTCCGCGGCGATGGCCGACAACACGCCGGGGCGAACCAACCACTGGCCGACGCGCCGGTGGTCAGGAAACGCCCGATCTTCGACCACATCGGTCGACACACCATACTCGGCGGCGAGCGTCTCCAGTTCGATCACGTCAGCCTCGGGCCGGAGTTCGTCGGGCAACTCGGCGGCGGCCTCGTCGACGAGGTCGGCTTCGTACTCTCGGAGCACGTCGACGACGTCCTTCACGCGCACCGACCCCGAGTAGGGGATCGCCCGGTGGTCGGTCGCTTCGATGTCCTCGCCGACGCCCAGCGAGTCGTCGACCGCGACGATGAGGTCGACATCCTCGACGCGTTCCAACTGACCGAGTTTCTTGTCGACGTATTCGGGCGTCCAAAAGCCCATCACCTCGAAGTAGACCCGGAACTCTCCATAGCGGTAGTCGAAGGCGAAATCCGGGATCATCACACTTGTCCCGGTCTCCAGGAGGTCGGGCTCGCGCTGTAACTCCCAATCGAGGTCCAGCGCCGAAAATCGGGCGGCGAAGTCGCGTTCGACGCCGCTGTCGTAGCTTGGTTCGGCGATCGGGTCGACGCCCGGCACCGTCACATCGGTGTCGGTCAGTACGAGTTCGCGTTCGGTGCCGCGGTCGTCGACGGTCGCTCGAAGCTCCCACTCGGTGCTCGTCGCGACCGACCGCAGCAGCCGGGCGAAGGCGGTACCGTACCGCCGCGTCCGGCGAAACAGCCGGTCGGGGCCGGTGACGACGGCCGTCCGCTTGTCGAGGCCATTGGCCTGTGCTTCGCGGTCGATCTCGTACATCAGCCCGAGCCGTTTGATCGCCGAGACGAGCCCGCGGGGATCGTCGCTGGTGACTTCGACCTCGATAGCGTCGAATAGCGCGGTCTGGGCCAACGAGAGGTTGTACTGCTCGATCAGATCATCGGGGTCCCACCGGCTCTCGAAGGCCGTGAGTCGCTGGTTGCAGTTGCGGTCGGCGTAGAACGATTCCTCGACCGCAGCGGTGTCGACCGCCAGTTCGTCGGCCGCCTGCGTGAGCGCCTGCTCACGCTCGTCGTCTGTGGTAACGCCGACGGTCTCGGCGGCCTCGAAGACCCGTCGACGGGTTCGCTCCGGCGGCAGCGGCGCGACCGTCTCGAAGGTGGCCTCGCGGTCCAGCAGTGCGGCAAAGCCGCGGACGAGTTTGAAATCGGACTCCTCGCGCTCGATGGCTTCGACCGCCTCGTCGACCGCCCGACGCGGTTGGTCGACGTGCATTTTATAAACGCCAAGCAGTCGGCCCGCGAGTGGTCGATGCTCACGGCCGATGAACTCCGGCCGGTAGCGGCCGCCGCGACGCGAGACACGAAGCAAGTCCTTCGTCAGCACGACTCCTTGTTAGTCGTCGACTACTTATAAACGCCCCGAGGAGCGGTCGTCTCGATCCGGGTCAGCGCCGACGCTCGGCCACGCGCTCCTCGGCGGTTTCAGCGCTCACGAGTTCGTATAAGATTGCTCGGCCGCCGTCGTCCTTTGGCCGCAGGATTCGCCCGAGCCGTTGGGTGAACTCGCGTTCGGAGCCGCTACCCGAGAGGACTACGCCGACGTTGGCGTCGGGGACGTCGACGCCCTCGTCCAGGACGTTCGCGGCGACGATCCGGCTGTAGGTCCCCTGGCGGAAGCGTTCGAGGATCTCCCGGCGCTCGCTGGCCCCGGTCTCGTTGGTGATCGCCGGCAGCAGGAACCGCTCGGAGAGCCGGTAGACGAGTTCGGTGTGGGCCGTAAAGACGATGATCCGGTCCTCTTGGTGCCGGTCGAGGATTCGCGCCAACTGGTGGCGCTTGTTTTCGGCGTTCATCATCAGCTCGCGGGCCCGCTGTTTGGCCAGCAGGGCCTCCCTCGCGGCCGGGTCGTTGCCGGAGCGTTTGACCAACTGGAGGTAGTCGCTCCCGCTCGAAAACGAGATGTTCGCTTGGCGGACGTAGTCGACAAAGATTCCCTGAGCCTCGTCGTACTCCGCTCGTTCGTCTGGGGTCAGTTCGACCTCGATCCGGCGGATCTCGTAGGGTGCGAGGTGGTCGCCTGCGAGATCGTCGACCGCGATTTCGTAGACCCGCGGCCCGACAAGCTCGCGGATCGTCTCGTGGGCTCCGTCGGGGCGCTCGAAGGTCGCCGTGAGGCCGAGGCGATCCGACGCAGCCATGAGCCGAGCGATGTCCTGATACCCCTCCGCGCCGAGGTGATGAACCTCGTCGAAGACCACGAGGCCGAAGCGATCGCCGAGTTCGTCGGCCCGGAGGTACGCCGAGTCGTAGGTCGACACCGTCACGTCCTCGATTCGCTGCTCGCCGCCGCCGAGCCGACCGATCGGCACCTCGAACTCGGTTTCGAGTTCGCGCTGCCACTGTTCGAGCAGGTCGATCGTGGGGACGACAACGAGGGTTGGCGTCCCGGTGTCGGCAATCGCAGCCAGTGCGATGACGGTTTTTCCGGCACCCGTGGGGAGTTCGAGGACGCCGCGGCGGTTGCTGTCGACCCACGCCTCGAGGGCCTCGCGCTGGTAGTCCCGGAGTTCGTAGGTCGTCGACAGACTCAGTGGTTCGCTCGGGCAGATCCGGTCGTCGACGTCGGCATCGAGTTCGCGGAGCACGTCGCGGATCTGGGCGTAGAACTGGGCGGGTGCACGGGCGGTGTCACTTCGCGAGTCGGCCTCGACGCCCGGCAGGCCGCCGAGCGAGGGATCGCTCTCGCGGTCGCTCTCGATGCGGAGCGTGCCGTCCTCGTATTCGAGCCGGACAGTCACTGTCGAGAGTCGACCGGCGGGCGATAAATGCACTCCGGCTCGGGGTAGCCGTCGACTACGAGACGCGTAGGGGGCGACTACTAGACGCAATCAGCATCAAAACCGGGCCAGAACGACGCGAATTATCAGATAGTTGAACAACCGGTCTTACCACCGTCGAGCGGCGGCACCAAGCAGGAGGACCGCACCGACGACGGCCGCCCAGAGCCAGCCGGTGTCGACGCTGGGAAGCGATGTCCCGAGCGGCTCGATGAGCCCGACGGCCGGTGTGGTCTCGACGGTCACCGTGCCGACGGACGAGCCGCCGACCGCGAGGTCGTAGTCGCCCTCACTGGCAGGAGTGAATGCGAGATCCGTCGACGCCGACTCCCCGGCCGGCACCGTCACCGTCTCGGTGTCGGCGACCGCGCCATTGGCTGTGAGCCGGAGGGTCGTCGTGTTGTCGAGAAGTCCTCGGTTGTCGAGTCTGACAGTCGCCTCAACCGACTCGCCGGGGGCGACCCGCTCGGCCGAAAGCGAACGGTCGACGACCGCGACCGGCCGCCGATCGGAGCCGATCGGAAACACCGACAGCCCCGGCGACTCGCTTTCGAACCAGTAATGCGTCTCGTTATCGCGGAGTTGCCGGGTTTCGAGGGCGTTCCACCCCGACTCGTTCCGCCGGTAGAGGGCGATGTCGTCGGGATCGATTGCCCGGGTTTCGAGGTGGGATTTGGCCACCCGGTACTCGAAGTCGACGCGTGACAGGGATTCGGCGTCGGCGCTCGCACTCACATCGAGGTAGCCGACCGGGAGCCGCCGGGTCGACCGCTCGAAGTCGGCGACAGTCTCGGTTCGGGTGTCCGTTTCGGCCCCCCCATCCGTCGTGGTCCGGACCCGGTCGTACTCGTAGCTGGTCGAATCGAGCCGGTAGGACTCCGACTCCTCGACGGTCACCGACACCGATTCCAGCGAGAGGTTCTCGGTCCGCGAGAGCGACGGGAGCCCGGTCGTCTCCTCGTCGAGGTCGACCGGTTCGCCGCTCGGGGGGTTCTCGACGACGACCGAGGTATCCGTCTCGCTGACGTCGACCGGCTCGTCGATATCGCTGTCAGTGTCGTCCGAATCGTCGCCTTCGTCGACGATAATCCGTGTCGACGAATCGGTCGAGCCACTGCTGTCGGACTCCGGTTGTGGGAGCGAGCCGACCGGGATCGACGTGTTCAGGCTGGGGCCGCCCGCAACGGTGAGTTCGAGCCCGACCGTCGAGTCCGCATCTCCCTCGGCTGATTGGTAGACCGTCGTGACCTCGCCGGCGGCGTCGCTGGTCTCGTTCGCTGCTGAGAGCGTGCCGTTGCCGTCGTGGCTGAACGCGACGGTGGCCCCCTCGAAGCCGGCGTCGACCTGATCGCGGACCGTCGCCGAGACGGTCACGTTGTCGCCCGGATCGACCGAAGTCGGATCGAGACCGACATCGGTGATCCCCATCGGTTCGAGCGCAGTCACCTCAACGGTCGTGTTCGCTTCAACGCCGGTTTCGGTAGCGATGATCGTGAGCGTCACGTTGCTGTCGGCGTCGACCCGCGCCGGCTCGTAGCGTGCCGCGACCGAGCCGTTCGCGTCGCTCGCCTCGGTCGACGGTGTGAACGTGCCGTTCCCACCCTCGAAGCGCACTTCGGCATCGGCCAGTGACTCGTTGTGCTCGCCGAGGACGTCGGCACTGATCGCCGTCGACTCGTTGGGACCGATCGTCGACGGCGTGGCGGTCACGTTTTCGAACCCCTGTGGCGTCGGTCGAACGTCGAACCCGATCGTGGAGCCGGCGCTGCCGTTGACTGCCTCGAAGGTCACGCCGACGGTTTGGCGGACATCGGATTCGTTGGCCCTGTAGGTCGTGTTGATGAAGCCGTCGACCCCACTGGTCACGGTGGCAGCCCCGAGCGTGCCGTTCCCGTCGGTCGTGACGGTCACGTTTTGATCCGGCAACGGCTCGCCGACCTGATCGAGCACCCGCGCACTGAGATTCGTTCGGTTGCCCGCGGTAATCTCGGCGGGCGTTGCGCTCTCGCTATCGAAGCGTGTCGGCCGGAGTTCCGAGACCTCCACCGTCGCGTTCGTCTCGACACCGGTTTCGTTGGCGACGATCGTCACCGTCACATTGCTGTCGGCGTCGGTCCGGGCCGGATCGTAGGTCGTCGACACCGCTCCCGACCGGCTCGTGTTCGTCGCTGGGTCGACCGTCCCGTTGCCGTCGGTCCGGAACGTGACGTCCGCCCCGTCAAGCGACTCGTTGCCCTCGTCGACCACGTCGGCGCTGACCCGTGCGGTCTCGTTGGGTTGGATGTCACTGGGGCCGACGCTGACGTTCTCGAAGCCCTGTGGCGTCGGCCGGACGAGGAAGTCGATCGATGTGTTGGCAGATCCGTTTTCCGCCTCGAATGTTACGGTAACGGTTTGGCGGACGTCAGACTCGTTTGCCCGGTAGGTCGTGTTGACCCAGCCGTCGTCGCTCGTCACGGTGGCGTTGCCGAGGGTGCCGTTCGACCGCGTCGTGACGGTTACGTTGCTACCGTCGAACGGATCACCGAGTTGGTCAAGAACTCGCGCGCTCAGGTTTGTCTGGTTGCCCGCGGTGACCTCGTCGGGCGTTGCATCCGCCCCGGTGAACCTCGTCGGTTCGAGATCCAATACCCGTAGCGTCGTGTTCGTCGACGCACCGGTCCGGTTGGCGGTGATATTGATCGTCGCGTTCTCGGCGGCGGTCGGCCGGAACGCCGCGTCGACCGTGCCGTTGGGCCCGCTGGTCGCGTTGTCGACCGTCAGCTCGCCGGTCGCGTTCGTGTCGAAGGTGACCATCTCATCCGAAAGCTGCTCGCCGAACTGATCTTCAACGGTCGCGTTGATCGTCGCCGTCTCGTTTGGCTCGACCTGCGCCGGCGTCGACGTTGCATCCGTGACCGCGACCGGTTTGAGTTCGTCGACCTGGACGGTCACGTTCCGTTCGGCGTCGGTGTCGGTCGCGTTGATGGTGACCGTCACGTTGCTGCCGGCGTCGGCGCGAGCCGGGTCGTAGGTCGTCCCGACGAGGCCCTCTCGGTCGCTCGTGTTCGTCGGTAGGGTGACATTCCCAGCGCCGTACGGTTCGAAGGAGATATTGGCACCAGCTAGTTCGGCATCATTTTCGTTCAGCACCGTCGCGGAGATGGTCGCTGTCTCGTTGGGGACGACTGGTGACGGAGTGGCGTTTACATTCGTGATCTTGTCTGCGTTTTCAGTAACATCGATTAGTATGAATTCATCATCGGTATTGTCTGGTTCTATACGAACCTCGATGGTATCGTTCGCATCCTTATGAGATATATTCAAATTAGATGATATTTCCCCGTCAGTTCCACTAGTATCCGTAAGTGGACTGA
>JAWOEO010000242.1:0-2619 GCA_046482755.1 Halohasta sp.
ATCGAGGGCGCGACCGCGGTCGCCCACACCCTCGGAAGCAAGGATGCCCGCAGCCTGCGGTACGACGAGGAGCTTCGGTTCCTCGGGAGTCGGAACTGCTGGCCCACCTGCTGAATCCCGAGTTAGTCTGCAACGAGGTCGCGGCCTTCTATCGGGATTCGGCCGAGCAGATCATCGAAACCACCCAGAACACCGAGGGCGTCCGCTATCTCACCCTCCGGAAATCGCCGACCGGCAACGTCGGGTCGACCGGCCTGCTCAACCCGCTGGACGAACCACCATACGTCCGCGTCGAGATGCCCGCCGGCAGCCACCTCTACGACTCCGCGGAGTAGCGATACCGGCGGCTCGGTGGGTGAAAACGGTATGAATGGCGGACGGCCGAGGTTGCCGAGCGTTCCGGGCGCAGGGAATCCCGGTTGCCTCCTCCACCCCGCGATCCAACGAGCGACGGGTGTCCAGCGGTGGGCTGCTCGCTTCCGCGCCTGACCCACTGCCGCCGGCAAGCCGGTGTCTGACACCCCTGCGGGTGAGGACACCGGGCCACTGTCCCCGGTGGACGAGGTTTCGACGTTGGCGTCCGAGGCCTGCGCCGGTCGACCCGACGCACTCGGTGTTCGGTCCCCGCTAAAGACTGTCTCACGGGCGCGGGGCAGGGCCTACCTGCCCGACCTAGTCCATCCTCGGGTAGTCCGCTTGCACTTAAGGGCCTTTCGTCTCCGGGGCAGCTGCCCGGATCGGGCGGCCGAAAAATCAGTAGACGGCAGCCGCATACGCGGCGGCGGCAGCGGCGACGACGGCGCTGACCCCGAGGCTCACCCAGCGGTGGGACTCGATCCACGCGGCGTTCGAGGGGAAGCTAAACAGCACCACCGGGTCGATCGAGACCGCCCACAGCGCGGTCAGCCCGAAGATCGCCACGCCGACGACGAGCATGATTCCGGCGACCAGTTCGGCATCCGCACGCCCCCGCACGCTCGAGAGAAAGATCACGACACCGAGGGTCGCAAGGAAGATCGCGCCGGTGATCCCCAGCGGGCCGGCCCCGTAGTAGTCGGCCAGCAACTGGGTTTGGGTCGTGATCAGCACGTAGGGGGCCGACAGCACGGCTGCGAGAACGAGACTGGCGAGGGCTCCGAGGTAGGGAGCGATCCGTGTCCGGTCCATACCCGGTGTTCGGTCGACGGAGACATTAAAGGACCCGAGAGCCAGCCGAAAGGAAATCGGTAAGCGGCTGGCCACAGCACGGGGTGTATGGAACGCGTTGCGATCATCGGGGCGTCGATGACCCAGTTCGGCCAGCGGGAGGCGTGGATCCGCGAACTGCTCGCGGAGGCCGGCGAAGCCTGTCTGGACGACGCCGGGATCGAGGGCTCCGCAGTCGACCACCTGTACGTATCGAACATGGCCAGCGGCGAGTTCGAGGGCCAGACCGGCATCGCCAACGCCGTCGCCCACGACCTCAACGCCATCCCGGCCTACACCGCCCGGATCGACCAGACCAGCTCCTCCGGTGGCGCGGGCGTCTACGGCGCGTGGCAGTCGGTCGCCTCCGGAGCCTCCGAGCTCACACTCCTGATCGGCGGCGAGAAGATGACCCACCGGTCGACCGCCGAAGCGACCGACGTGATCGCCTCGCTCACGCACCCGGCGGAGTACAAACACGGCGTCACCCTGCCCTCCTTTGCGGGGCTCACCGCCCGGCGCTATCTCCACATCCACGATGCCCCACGGGAGAGCCTCGCCAAGGTCGCGGTCAAAAATCACAAAAACGGCGTCGACAACCCCCATGCGCAGTTCCAGAAGGAAGTCGACCTCGAAACGGTCATGGAGTCGCCGATCATCGCCGATCCCTTGCGGCTCTACGACTTCTGTCCGATTACGGATGGCTCGGCCGCACTCATGTTCTGTCCCGAGTCGAAGGCCAAAGAGTACACCGACGACTACGTGACGATCGCCGGTATCGGCGGGGCGACCGACACCCACGTCGTCCACGAGCGGGCCGACCCGACCGTGATGGGCGGGGTCGTCGACTCCGGCGAGGAAGCCTACGAAATGGCTGGCCTCGGCCCCGAGGACATCGATATGGCCGAACTCCACGACATGTTCACGATCCTCGAGTTCCTCCAGTCGGAGGGGCTGGGCTTCTTCGAGCCCGGCGAGGGCTGGAAAGCCGTCGACGAGGGCCTCACCGACCGTGACGGCGAGTTGCCGATCAACACGTCTGGGGGACTGAAGTCGAAGGGCCACCCGCTGGGCGCGAGCGGGGTCGCCCAAGTCTACGAGGTGTACAAACAGCTGCTCGGCGAGGCCGGCCCCCGGCAAGTCGAGGCCGAGACCGGCCTCGCGTGTAACGTGGGTGGGTTCGGCAACTGTGTGATTACGACGATCATGGAGGCAGGCCAATGAGCGACACCGAGACCAGCGACACGGACGAACAGCCGCCGATGGAAGCCGCCCGCTACCCCGATGGGAGCATCCTCTACCCGCCGCATCCGGTCGGGCCGGACGGCAACGAGCCCGTCGACACCGTCGACCTCAGCGAATATACGGCGACCCTCATTACGTGGACCACGTCGACGGCGACACCGCCCGGCGTCCGAGAGCCGAACCACCTCG
>JAWOEO010000265.1:0-5086 GCA_046482755.1 Halohasta sp.
TGGAACCAGCATCCAGATTACGGACCCGACCAAACAGGGGAACCCGTTGGTGTACGTCAACGAGGAGTTTACACAGCTAACCGGATACGAGCGATCAGAGGCTCTCGTCCGAAACCCGCGATTCCTCCAGGGTCCCGGGTCAGATTCGGAGACAACGAAGCGCATACGTACGGCGATCGAAACCGAGCGACCGATAACGACTGAGCTGAGAAACTACACCGCAGAGGGTGAGCCGTACTGGGCGAAGCTCTCCGTGACGCCGGTTCGAGACGCAAACGGAATCGTGACGAACTACATCGGCGTTCAACACGATATCACCGAGCAACGGCGGCTGATCAGAGAGCTCACAGACCGGACAAAGCGGCTGGAACTTGTTCTCGGCGGGACGAAAACGGGCATCGGTGAGTGGGACTTCAGTACCAACACAGTCACGTTAGACGCCACTTTACAAGAAGTGGTCGGAGCGAGCCCGACGACGATAGACGAGTGGCAAGAAATAGTTCACCCGGAGGATCGCGAACGTGCCGCTGACGCCCTGCGGCAGCCCATCGAGACCGGCGAGCCGACTACTGAGACGGTTCGAATCAAGACGGATGACAGCGAAGTCACCTGGATAGATATGCACACCGTCGTTAGTGATGCCGGTAATAGCCCCGACAGCGTGCTGGCGATGGGGCGAGACACGACGAAGCGCTCCGAGCGTATGAGATGGGCGTCGAAACTGTTTGATCAGGGCCCGCTGCTGTTCGTTCAAACCCGCGCCGTCGACGGCGAAGCAGTCATCGAGGCCTGTGACCGGTCGTTTTCCGACGCGCTGGGGTACGAGCGCGAAGCGGTGGTCGGACAGTCGCTCAGTGAATTTTATGACGATAGCTCGACCAATTCGCTCCAGTCAGACGGCTACGAACGCGCACTTAGCGGCGAGCTCACCGTCGCAGAACGCACGCTCGTGACGACGGACGGCGACACTGTCCCGTGTCTGTTGCGGGCGATCCCGCGCACCGTTGACGACGAAGTCGTTGGTACCGATGTGCTGTTCATCGATATCTCTGAACGCGAGAAGTACGTCCAGCGACTGGAGGCGGTGTTCAACAGCCCGTACCAGTTCACAGCGTTAGTCCGTCCTGACGGAACCGTGACGGATGTGAATGATGCTCTGGCCACACGCACTGGTGTAGATCGGTCGACAATAGTTGGTGAACCGATCGACACATTCCCGTGGCTGAGCCTTGACGGGGACCACGGACTCACAGTTTGTGAGGCGGTCAACCGCGCGGGTGACGGTGAACTCGTCCAGACCGAAGCAGTACTACGGGGTCCAGACGGTCTCGCACGCATCGACGTGTCGTTCAAGCCGATTCGTAACGCCGCTGGTGAAATCACGCTGATCGCCGTCGAGGGGAAGGATATTACCGTGAAGACGCGACAGCGACAGCATTTACAGGTGTTCCAGCGGGTCGTGCGACACAACGTCCGCAACGACTTAAACAAGCTCGTGGGATGGACAACGATGCTCGCCGAGGAACCGGACGCTGACTGTCGTCAAGATCACCTCCGCCGATTGACACGTATATTCGACGGGTGGGAGCGGATCACGAACAAAATGCAGGTGATCGATCGCGCGATACGGGAGATCCCGCACGACGAGTCGACCGTCGACATCACCGAGGTCACTGAAAGGGTCACAACGGCAGTACAGGATGACCATCCGGACGCGACGATCGCCGTCTCTGTCGACGCGACCGACGGGGCTGTCTCACGATGGCTTACGCACCCGCTTACCGAGGTGATGAAGAACGCGGTAGCCGCAGGAGACCGAGCAGACCCGCACGTCAACGTGTTGGTGAGACAGGCAGACGACGGCTGGCTCCAGATCGTCGTGGGCGACGACGGGCCCGGCATGCCAGATATCGAGCGGGGGGTACTCGTCACCGGCGAAGAGACGCCGTTACAGCACGGTTCCGGGCTCGGGATCTGGCTGATTCGCATGTTTGTCTCGGTGCTCGGCGGAGCGGTCGACGTCGTTGCGACCGACACAGGTACCGAAGTCGTGCTGCGCGTCCCGACGTCGTCAGCAAACCGTAACCTGGGTATAGTCGCACCCGAGCGGATGTCCTAGAGGCGTATTGTGGAAACCGTGGGGAGTGTAGAAGGGGGTTATAGAATAAAGTGCAGTCTCACGACGGGGATCTGCAATCCGAAACTCAGCAAGCGAGGCCGGGTTGTCGCCCGAATTCGTCGGGTGGTACACCGTATTCACTCCGAGGTAGACTCGCCGCCGTCTTCGTCGACTATCCCGGAAGGCTGTCGGTCCACGGCTCGGACCGACGCTTCGCTATCAGAGCACGGCGCCGAGCCAACCACCTGCCACGTGGGGGCAACGTCTCGCTTCCCACACACTCGCGCCTCAATCTGGCCGTCGTCGGTTCGCATCTGGATAACGTAATCGAAGTGTGCCGACCCGAACCAATTGGTACCGTTAATGTCGCTCTCTGGTGGCAGGTGGATGAGCCCGCCGACGCCCTGATTTCGCCACTGGCCGACCAGTTCGTGGAGGAACCTGTCGAGCGCAGTCGAGTCGTGATGCGCCAGCAGTTGCGTCAACGTCGCGATCGCGAACGTTCCCGTTCGGTCGCCCGTCGCGAGCTGCGTCGTCGCGCGCTCGCCGGCGATCCCAAGCGAAGTGAGGTCACCGCACCGGACCGGTCCGGAGTCGGTAGTCGCGACGTCAACACCGCCGTCTGTCTCGGCACCGGGGGTGGAATCGATGACGAGTGGGTCCATCTTCGAGAGCCGCGAGCGAACCTCATGGCGTGGATACTTCGTCGTCAACACCGCGCCGGTCTCGGCCATCGCCGCGTACACGTGGTAAAACAGGTCATCATATAATTGGGTGCTCGGCGCGGCGAAGCCGACGACGTCGTCGTAGCGGACAGCGGTATCGGCGATGAACGCCGGTACGATCGTCTCTGGAGACGGGTGTAGAACGGCTTCGAACGCCTCACCGGGGTGCCCCTCGGCCGCGAGAAGCCGATCGACCAGCTTGTTCCCGTAGTCATCGACGTAGACAGAAGAGTCGACCCACGACGAACGGTCCTCACCCGTCGCAGTCGCGGCGGGTTCAGTGGGCCGGTTCAGATACTCGTACACCATCGTAGTCAACTCAGACGGTCGGGCGCTCATTCTGTCTCACCCCTTTTGCTCGGTATCGGGTATAAAAGGCCCTTCACCGGGATTTGCGGCGCGTCATTCCGTGCCGATATCATATATTCTATTTTTTCAGTATCAATACTATTTCTACGCCCGAAGATATGTGGCAGACACAATAGATACCGAATATATCCGTTTCCTGACCGCCTTCGTCCATCTGGTCAAACACCTCCCGCTCGGTGCTGGAGACCCGTTTGGGAATGAGGTAGTTCACACTGAGGTTCGAAAGCGTCTGGTACACCCGCATCGAGTCGAATTCCCGATCACACAGCACGGTCTCGATCGGAACGTGCTCTTTCGCTCGTCGAACCAGTCGCCGCACAGTACCATGAATCTGATTCGGTCGGTGGTCGTCCCATTCAGAACTCTCTCGGACCGGTTCTACGGTGAAAATGAGCGGGATATTCTGTCCGATGATCGAGAGCGTTGCGAATTTGAACGCATGGCTGTCTCTGTCCTTCGTCCCGCTAACCATCGACATCCCTTCGACATCCCCGTAATAGGGGATGGTCGTGAGATCGATTGCGGCAGTGACTGGCCGGCGGAACGATGCTTCAGAGGCGATTACGGAGAGCAAGCGATCCGTCGTCTCGTTGAAGCCGTCCACGAGCTCTTCAGGATCGAACTGCTAGAGTGCACGGAGATGGGTATCACCGTGGGGACCGTACTCTTCACCACGGCGATACTGAAGATGAGTCGCTTCCTGTACAGTTCCGCACCGAACCATCCGCATGAACGTCTGTAGCTTGAAAAATTGTGTATCCTCGTAAGAGGCGTTCGGCGCTCGGCCCGAGTCGAAGTGACCGAAGACGTGATCACGCGCTAGGCGCGTCGTCTGGATAATCACCTCCTGTGAGAAGGATTCGTTTTCCAGTCCTCGGTAATTGGTCATAAATTCTCAAGTTCGAATTCTTGAGTTGGTCATTTATTTCGGTAGTTCTCTTCGAGTAATTCATTCGGCGTTTTCTGCCTCTGTATCTGGTATCTGACTATCGTCACTGACGACGGCGTGTAGTTCGTCACCGAGGGTATTGTGGCGGATGTCGAGGATGGCAATATCGCCCTAGAGTGCGTTGAGAGTACACCCCAAAGTTCGTTTGCGAAGTGAATAAGAACCCATTTTTCAGAAAGTCGGCGTCGGTATTCGAATACGTGTTTCACAGTGTAATATCGGGCTACCAGGTGGAATCGTCGTCTTCGGAGCGCCGACGTCTCACACCCCATGCGATGACGGCTACGACGACGAGGAGAACAATAATCGCGTAGATAGCGAATCCGACAGGCGTCTCATCGTCGGTAGTGGTTGGAAGCCCGTTGTCGGAAGTCTCTTCGCCCGCCGTAACGGTCAGATCGGTTACCGTGGTGTCAGTCTCACCAGCGTCATTCGTCACGGTGAGTTCGACAGTGTACTCGCCTGGTTCGTCGGCGGTTACTGTTACCACTTCTCCGGTGAGCGTTTCACCGTTAACACTCCAATTGTAGGCGGCAATCTCGCCGTCTTCGTTCGTCGAGTCGCTGCCGTCAAGGGTTACCTCCTCGCCTACGGTCACTACGCTAGGCGAAACGGTTACAACCGCGTCCGGCCCGCTAGTGGGCTCAGTTGAGTCGGGAGCACCAACAGCAAACAATGAGAGACCGGGCGATTCGGCCTCGAAGACGTGATGAGTGTCGGTTGTTTCGACTTCAGTCGCGTCAAGTTCGTTCCAGCGTCCGGTCTCGTCGCGGTAGAGCGCGAGATCCTCCGACTCGATATCGTGTTCGTCGAGATACGCGGACTGCACGCGGAACTGGAACGTCACACCCTCGATGTCGTCGTCCGAATTCGAATGAGTCACTTCGACGTAGCCGATGGCCGACGAGCCAGTTTCCTCGAAGA
>JAWOEO010000286.1:0-2856 GCA_046482755.1 Halohasta sp.
CTCTCGTTGAGTAGCACTGACATAGACGATGACGAGACGGCCGACTCGACAGTCTCCCTCTCGCTGAGTGACGGAACCACCCCAACTGCGACCGAGCCAGCCGACTACACGAGTAACGACTCCTCGGTCGCAACCGTCGACGGCGGCGGCCAAGTCACGGGTGTCGACGCGGGGTCGACGCAGATTTCCGCTGAAGCCAGCGGCTTCGATGATGTGGTGTCGCTGTCGGTGAGTTTAGCCCCATCAACCGGCTCTTCATCATCCTCGTCCTCCTCCTCATCCTCATCATCCTCGTCCTCCTCACCCTCATCAAGTGACGACGATCCAGAACCCGAATCGGAACCGGAACCCGAACCCGAACCCGAACCGGAACCCGAACCCGAACCCGAACCGGAACCCGAAGACGAGCCGACGGATTCGTCGCTTCCGTCGACCGAGACCGACGACTCCAACGAGCCACCCACCGACGAGGAAGACGAGCCCGAACCCGTCCCGTCGATGCCGATCATAACGCCGACGCGAGTGGTCGGTGGTAGTGCGGCCGCAGTCGGATCGTATCTCACCGTCGTCGCACTCTCCCGTAGCGAACTGTTCGTGACGGTTGCGCCAGCGGCCGTGACAAAGGCGGTTGCCTCGGTCCCCGGTGCGGCCGGGATGCTGCTTGCCGAACCCGAACAGGCCGCCTTCGTCGTTGGTTCGGTCACGCGGGCGGTCGACGAGGCCGACGTCGACGACACAACCGACGCGGACACCGATGTCGACGTGGCACCCGGCGAACTGCTATCTATCGAGGCGACGATCGAAAACAAAGGCGACATTCCGGGGACACGCGTCGTTTCGCTGTCGCTTGACGAACCCGAGGACGACACACCGCTGGATCTGGATGCGCATACAGCCGCAGCCGTGCTTCTGGAGTACCAGACAACCGCCGTCGACGCCGGCAAAACCCTTGGGTTTACGATCAGTTGTGAGACTGATTCGGCGGATATCGATATCACGGTCGGCGACCAGCCGCCCGAGGACGACTCAATGAGTGATACAACACCCACCGCAGACGACGACCGCACTGCCGACGACCAGACTGCCGAGACGACCGCCGACGAGTCGGCTGACGCAGCCGAGGATGCTGGCGAGCCAGTCGATCCCGACGCACTCGACGAGAACGACGAGATCGATGCCGAAGCCGACGAAGACGACCTCGATGCGGGCACCCGCACGGGCGTTGTCGACCGGCTCTGGATGCAGAAAGGCAAGATCCTCAGCTACACGGCCGGAACCCTCGTCATCTACATCGGCCTGACCAACTTCGCCGACAACGCCGTAGCGGGCGGTCTCGGCGTCTTCCTCGGTGTGATGGCACTGCCGATCGTCCGTGCGCAGTTGCCGACCGCAACGCGGGTCTGGATCAGCCGCTACGGGAAGGTCCTGGTCGTCATCATCGCCGCGCTGTTCAGCGGGGTGCTCATCGAGCCTGCGGTCGTCTTCGAGACCATCGAGGGGCTGGTCGGCCTGTGAGTCGACCCCGGATGGCGTGTCCCAGGGACACCTAAAGGACTATCTACCCTGACGTTCCGCATTGAGACAATGATCGCTTCGGGACCGGATCTGCTGCGGCTCGTCGTCCTCCCCGTCTTCGCGTGGGCGGCCTGGCGGGACATCAACACGCGTCGACTCCCCAACCGACTGTGGCCGCCGCTGGTCGCGATTGGGGTCGTCGCCCTCGCGTGGGAAGCCATCCAACTGCCCGGCTTCGGTACCTACGAAGGTCGACTGTTCCTCGTTCAGGTCGGTGTTAGTCTCCTGTTTATCGCCCCGTTAGGCTACGCCTTCTGGTGGCTCGGCGGCTTCGGCGGCGCGGACGCCAAGGCACTGATCACGCTTGCGGTCCTCCTGCCGACGTTCCCGAGCTACAGCCTCGGAAGCCTCGCGCTGCCGCTTGTCGACACCCCACTCGGCGTCTTCGCGCTGACCGTCCTCACCGATACGGTTCTGCTCGCCGCCATCGCGCCGCTCCTGTTGGGTCTCGGCAATCTCGCCCGTGGAGCCATCGAGCCCAAGGCGATGTTCTTCGCCCGACCAGTGAGCGTCGACTCGATTCCCGACCGCCACGGCAAACTGTTCGAGACGCCCGACGGCGTCGCCCGCGGGCTGGATCTCGACGCTCTCCGGATGTACCTGCGGTGGCGCGGGTCGACGCTGGCTGACCTCCGGGCCGATCCCGAGGCCCACCGTGATCCTTCCAGCATTGAGGAAACCCATGATCCGACCGACGGCGGGACCCACGTCGGCCCGCGGACCGACGGCGGCCTCGCGCAGTCGGCAGCCGACTCCTCGGCCGAGTTCGACGATCCGTGGGCTGCCGAGCGGTTCTTCGAGGCGATCGACGGCACCGCCTACGGGTCGACACCGGAGGGGCTTCGTGAAGCCCTCGACCTGCTGGCTGCTACCGATCGCGATCGGCTGTGGGTCTCCCCAGGCCTGCCGTTCGTGGTCCCGATGTTCGTCGGCCTCGTGGTCGCCTTTACCTACGGTGACCTCCTGTTCGGACTGTTCGGCTGGCTCGGCATCTTTTAAATAATCGCCAACTAACGAAGAAAACCCCTATTGGCCCGCCACCCCACGACCGAGGTAATGCCCGATCAGATCGACGTCGACTTCGGCGAGGACGGCCTCGTCCCCGCGGTCGCACAGGACGCCGACTCGAAGGACGTGCTCATGCTCGCGTACGTCTCTCCCGAAGCACTGGAGGCGACGGTAGAGACCGGCTACGCCCACTACTACTCCCGGAGCCGCGAGGAACTCTGGAAGAAGGGCGCGAGCAGCGGCCACCTCCAGGAGATCCAGGAAGTCCGCGTC
>JAWOEO010000292.1:0-5741 GCA_046482755.1 Halohasta sp.
CTTCGTCGTGTTCAGCCTCGTCTTCTTCGGCTTCGTCGTGTTCAGCCTCGTCGTGTTCGGCCTCGTCTTCTTCGGCTTCGTCGTGTTCAGCCTCGTCGTGTTCGGCCTCGTCTTCTTCGGCTTCGTCGTGTTCAGCCTCGTCTTCTTCGGCTTCGTCGTGTTCAGCCTCGTCGTGCTCGGATTCGTCGTCTTCGACGTCGGGCTGGGACCGTTCGGCGAACCACTGGGCGACGTTCGGCCACAGCTCGTCGTGGGAACTCGACGACACCGACAGCCCGATGTGTCCCGACTGCGCCTCGAAAGTGGTCACCTCACCCGGCACGAGATCGTTGAACCCCGTGCTCGACTCCGGCGGGATCAGGTGGTCGTAGTGGCCGATCACCTGCACGATCGGCATCTCGATTGCGGCGAGGTCGACGTGGTCGTCGCCGAGAGAGAACTCGTTGCGGGCGAGTTTGTTGTCCTGATAGATCTCCTCGATGAACTCCCGGTAGGTCTCGCCGGCGACGTCGATCCCCTCGTCGAGCCACCGTTCCATCCGGGCGAAGTTCTCGACGAACTCGTCGTCCTCGACGTTGTCGTAGAGCCGGAGGTACTTGCTCACGTAGTTCGAGACGGGGTCCATCAGCGCGAAGCCGATATCGAGGAAGTCCGCCGGGATGTTGCCGAAGGCGTCGGCGACCTGCTCGGCGTCGTAGTACTCCTCTTCGCCCCAGAGTTCCAGCACGCCGCCGGTGTTGTCGAAACAGAGCCCGGCGGCCATCAAACCCAGGTTCCTGACCTTCTCGGGGAACAAGGCGGCGTACATCACGCCCATCGTCCCGCCCATGCAGTAGCCCAGCAGGTTGATCGACTCCTGATCGGCGCGCTCCCGAACGACGTCGACACAGTTGTCGGTGTACCGGGTGACATAGTCCTCGATGGTGAGGCTCGCATCCAGCCGGGAGGGCTCGCCCCAGTCGATGAGGTAGACGTCGAAACCGCCTTCGAGGAGTCGACGGATCACGCTCCGATCCGGCTGGAGATCGAGGATGTAGGGTTTGTTGATCAGCGCGTAGACGATGAGGATCGGGACGTCCTGCCGCGTCTCGGGCTCGATACCCGCCATCTCCGGAGTGTAGTGGAGGAGTTCGAGCTTGTTCTCCTCGTAGACGACCTCGTTGGGCGTCAGCCCGACCTCGATATCCGAGACACGCTCGACCTGCTCGGCGAGTGTGGGGAGCTTTTCGACGTACTCTGCGGTCGCCGCAAGGCTGCGCCGCTGGGTGTCGACGGCGGCAGTAAACGGGTTCATGAATCGTCGTCGTTGGCCGTCTCGATCAGCTCGACGAGATGGTCAAGCTTCTGTTCGACGGCGTGCTGTCGGCGTTCGAGTTCGACCAACCGTTCGCCGACCTCCTCGATGTCTCCGTCGGTAGCCAATCCCAACGAGTGAAGCGTCTCCTGATTGAACTGGTCGAGCTGTTCGCTCGCCTCGAGCATCTCGCCGACCGTCTGGCCCGTGGCCGCGGCGAAGGCGCTCGTGCCCATCACCTCTTTGAAAGCATTGTTGGCCGCATTCAGCCAGACGTCGCGGAACTCCTCTAAGTCGACGTCCTCGCCACGGAGCGTCTCGTCGACCAGCTCGTACTGGGCGTCGGCGGCCTCCATCCAGACCTCGTAGGCCCGGCTGGCTCCCTGCATGCCATCGACGGTCGTCTCGTCGAAGCCGCTGTCGGCGATCGACTCGCGCCACGAATCGAGGAACTCCGTCTGCATCCGCATGTTCTGCTCGAAGGCCTCGACGAACGATCGGTTCATCTCCTCGGCGTACTCGCTCCACTGTTCACCGGCTGCTGTCGACTGGTTGGATTCTGACATCGGCGGGCTCCCGCGGCGTTAGGCCGTCTCTTCGTCGTCGATGTCGGTGTCCATCCGGGTCGTCCCCACCGGGCTTGTCGCCTCGACGCCGAACTGCATCCCTTCGCCCATCTCCGATTCGACCTCTTCGAGCGACTCGACGACGGCCGTGACCGACTCTTCGGTCATCGACGTCGACTGGTCGACGAACTCGGCGTAGTTGTCGGTGCTCTCGTCGAGCTGCTCTTCGATCGTCTCCCACGTCTGGTCGCTGATCTCGTCTACGGCCTCGAACTGGTCTTCGACGGCCTGATGGAGGCTCTCGAAGGCCTCGTGCTGCCGCTCGCCGGCGTCGCTGTCCTCCTCGCCGACCAGCGACCGGTCGCTCGGGATGGTGGCTTCCATCATCTCGACCATCCCTTTGGCGAGGCTGCGGCTGGCTTCGAGGCCCGTCTTCTGGACCGATCGCTGGGAGTCCATGGCGTCCTTCCACATCCGCGGGGCCTGTTTCTGGGCGTTCATGCTCTGGGTGAGCATCTGCTGGCCCTGTTTGAGCGACTGTCGCTGGAGGGCGATCATCGATGCCATCGGGTTCGTGCGGGGAGTGTCTGTGTTACTCATTGGAATCACTGGAGGGCTGCTCGATCGGAATGACGAACGTCTGGACGATGTCGCCGTCGTCGATACCCAACACCTCGCGTTCGGCGTCGGGAATGCTGATCCGACCGCCGCTCTGGACGCGCGTCTTGAACATCGCCATTCCAGTGCCGAGGGAGGCCAACCCCGTCGGGTCGACTCCCGAGGGGCGGTCGGTGCCCGTCGACACCAGTTCGGTGAACGCCTGCAGCTGTTGGGCAGTCATCTCTTGGCCGGCCTCCTGCAGTTGGGCCGCGAACTGCATCGGCGACCACGCCATTTCGTCCGGACCGTTCGTCATCTCGACTACACCATCGGCGGACACCTACTTAATGGTTGTCACCAAATACCGACACGTACCATCTGATGGCAACAAATGGTAAATGATGGAACACCGTAGGACATGTCGACTGGAGCCGACATCGAACGGGAGGTGACCGAAACGGATAAAACAGGTACCCCCTGAGTTCCGGATATCACAACTATGAATGGTGATGAATCAACCGCGGGAATCGAGACAGTACCGTACAATGTGGCCGATGCGTGGGTTCGGGCGACCGGGCATCTGGTCAAGAGTGCCGTCGAGGTCAACCGCGCAGCGCTGGCGGCCTACGGCCTTCCGGACACCGACCGAACGAGCGGCGGGCCGTCGGTCGCCTACGCGCGACCGGAGTGGGACCTCGACCGGGAGGCCGCCGCGGAGGGTCTGGTCACCGTCGGCGACCGGATTCGGTTCAGCAAAACGCTTATCGACGAGGACGTGGCTGCCTTCGCGGACGTGTCGGGGGATACCAACCGCCTCCACCTCGAAGAGGAGTTCGCCGAGCAAAGCCGTTTTGGCGACCGGATCGCCCACGGCACCCTCGTGTCGGGGCTGATCAGTGCCGCCCTCGCACGACTGCCCGGCCTGACGATCTATCTCTCCCAGGACCTGACCTTCCTCGCGCCCGCCTACATCGGCGACCGCCTGACCGCGACCGTCGAGGTCGTCGACGATCTCGAAGAGGACAAATACATCCTGTCGACGAACGTCCACAACGAATCCGACAAACAACTGATCAAAGGCGAGGCAGTCGTGCTGATCGACCCGGTGCCCGAGCCCGAGATGGCGTGATCGGGCCGACCGTCTTTTCTTCGTGAGGAAACGTCCTTGGCGTACTGACCGTCGGTGTTGAGACGGGTGCGGCAATATATACCGGTGCTCAGCGTACCGCTCAAGTAATGATTAACGGGGATCAGAACCCACACCGGACGGTGACGCTATTCGTGCGGGCTGACCCGGAGCTCGGCTGTGAGAACCAGAAACAGTCGGTGTTGGACCGACTCGAGGAACTCGAAGCCGGGGGACGCGTCGACGACTACGACGTCAACGTGTGGACGAAAGCGATCCGGATCGCGGGGCCGCTGGAAGGGACGACGTACTACCAGCGGGTGTTCGACCACTTCACGACGTTCCAGCGGTGGGCGGTCACGGAGTCGGTCGCGCTGCGGTCGGCGTTCAACGTCGAGGCGGTCGACTGCGAGATCACCGGCGAAACCTACCGCATCCTGTCGCTGCCGTGTCTCTGTCTGGCCGTCTACGAGGACGACGAGTTGTGTGCGGTCTACCCCCACGTCGACGGCGAGACGACCCGAACGATCACCGATGGACTCGACAGGCTCGACGCCGACCGACCGCTCGAATACGCAGGCTGATAGGTCCGGCCCGAAGACAGTCGACCGCAAGCTGTTTTAGGTGTTTAATCGGTCCGAAAGACATCCAACTGTGCCCCACACAACAGCTATTAGTCAGGGGGTGGACCACCGAGACGACGCGTCCGACGAGCCGGCTGTGGGCGTGGTCCCCCCGACACTGTAGAGCGACAGCACAACCGCCCGCCGCTCGTCGGCGTCACCCATCCACCCATGTCCAACACAGAACCATCCGCGACAGAGCCGTTCGGTCCAGCCGACCCGGAATCGGTTTCGGTTCCCGCAGAACTCACCTCCGACGGGACGAAACTCGTCTATCTCTACCTCCAGGTCGCCGGCGAGTCGACGGTCAGCGAACTGAATCAGTCCCTCGAAATGAAGACGATCTCGCTGCTGCCGATCCTGAACACGCTGGTCGGCATGGATCTGGTGGCCCGCGAGGGCGACGCCTACCTGCCGACGGCGGCCTGAACGGCGCGAAACCCCAACCGACTAAGCCGCCCCGGCGAGAGTCGAGGGTATGCGTCAGTTCATCGTCCTCGGCCACGACGCCCCGACCACCCCCGAGTTTTCGCTGTCGGATCTCGCCGGCGGCGCGGGGCGACTCGACGTCCTGTGTCGGTGTGTCAACGCCGGGCTGTTCGTCTCACATGGCATCCGCGAGGACGTCCGGATCCATCTCGTCCTGAACGACGAGTACACGGTCCGCTTCGACGGGTCGACCGCCAAGCGGCTCTACCCCAACGAGCGGGCGGTCGCCTCCCGGATTCAGGGCGCACTGGAGGCCACACAGGACGCCATCGGCCACCAGCCCGCCGAGGTCTCGCCGGGCGTCGAACTCTACCGGATGGGCTTCGCGTCGACGCTGGAGACGGTCGACCGCGAGGGGACGGTTGTCGAATGCCACGAGGACGGCGAGCCGCTGGCTGCGGCCGAGCCGCCCGAGGATCCGATCTTCGTGCTGTCGGATCACCACGATTTCACCGCCGACGAAGCGGAGTTACTGGCCGAGACCGCCGAGCGGCGGCTCAGCGTCGGTCCCGAAATCCTCCACGCCGACCAGACGATGACGGTGGTCCACAACTGGGTCGACACCGCGGGCTACACGAGCTACTGAGCCGTGGATCACAACCGTTAAAATCGGTGGGGGCATCCGGTCGACTGCGGGCCGGTGGGGTAGCTTGGTATCCTTCGGCCTTCGGGTGGCCGTAACCTCAGTTCGAATCTGAGCCGGCCCATACTGCCCGCGTTCACTAATCGCCGAGCGACTGTGCCGCGCAGCGGCACGAGCGAGGCACTACCGAACGTGGGCGTCTGGAACACGCGAAGATTCGAATCAGGGAGGAGCTGCGCTCCGACCGTGGTTCGAATCTGCGCCGGCCCACAGCACCCACTTCGGACTTCCTGCCGTCGCTTGTTGGATCATAGAAGTCGACACTCCCAGCCGTGCTACCAGTTGGATTCATTCGTTGCATCTCCGCTTCTTTTCTTGCTTTTTCTCTTTTAGCCGCTGTCTTGGATCTGCCTTTAGAACTGGAACGAAATCCGTCTAAAGCTGCTTCTAAAAATTTTTT
>JAWOEO010000296.1:0-6398 GCA_046482755.1 Halohasta sp.
TTCCCCGAAGGATTACCGTCGTCAGCACGTTCATGTCGATGTTCCCGCCGCAGAGCGCCGGGACGATCACCTCTCCCTTCTCGTAGTCGAACCGCGCTTCCAGCACGGCCGCCAGCGCGACCGCGCCCGCGCCTTCGACGAGGGTTTTGCTCCGCTCCAAAAGGAGAGTAAGCGCCAGCGCGATCTCCTCGTCGGAGACCGTGACCACCTCGTCGACGTGCTCCTGAATCACTTCGAAGGTCCGCTCGCCGACCGACCGGGTGGCGATCCCGTCGGCGACGGTGTCGACGCTCTCGCGGGTGTGGATCGCCCCCTGTTCCAGTGATTCAGGGACACTGGCGGCCCCTTCGGCCTGCACGCCGATGACTCGCACGTCGGGTCGCTGCGTCTTGATTGCCGTGGCGATCCCGGCGATGAGCCCCCCGCCGCCGATGGGGACGACGACGGTCTCGACGTCGGGCTGTTGGTCGAGGATTTCGAGACCGATCGTCCCTTGGCCGGCCATCACAGCCTCGTCGTCGAAGGCATGCACATAGGTTCGACCCTCCGCGGCTTCGATCTCGTGGGCCCGTGTCTGGGCCTCGCTGTAGTCGACGCCGTCGAGGACGACCTCGGCCCCGTACCACCGAGTCGCTTTGACCTTGGAGATCGGCGCGTGTTCCGGCATCACGATCGTCGCGTCGACGTCCGCCCGCGTGGCCGCGAGCGCGACCCCTTGGGCGTGGTTGCCGGCGCTGGCGGTGACGACCCCGGCGGCCCGTTCGGCGTCCGACAGCGTGGCGATCCGGTTGGTCGCTCCCCGGATCTTGAACGCGCCGGTGCGCTGCATGTTCTCCAGTTTGAGATAGATCTCGGCCCCGGTCTGCTCCGAGAAGGTATGGGAGTACTCCATCGGCGTCTCTCGAGTGACGGCCGACACCCGGTCTGCGGCCTGCTGAATCGCAGAAAGCGAGAGCATACTCCCTCTCACCGTGGCGGCCGCTAATGGATTTCGGTGGGCTCAGAGAGGGAATTGGGGAATGCACGCGTGTGACGTGCAACTGGCACAACGGATGCTGAATACATAAACGTACGCCACGCGGAGTGAAAGTAAAAACCGCATGACTGCGGAGGGATAAATGCGAGTGTCAGACGGTCGACTGCCGGTCGTCATCGCGACGATCTACTAACGCGAAGAGAACCGATTCAGTCGGTCGGTAGTCGGTTACTACTCGCCTACCGTCGACCGTCCACCGGCCGGTAGGCGGTGACTACTCGACGGCGACGACCGGTCCGGTAGATGGGTTTTTGTTCATCCGGCCAAGAGACTCCCCACGAATGAAACGGCTCCCGCTTTTCGTGGTCGTCCTGCTGCTGACGGCCGTGCTGGCCGTCGGTGTGGCCGCCCCCGCAACCGACACCGGCGGCAGCGAGACGGTCGACGGCCAATCGGCCGACGTCGACCGGCAGTCGGCGTACACTGCCCAACTCGACAGCGACCCCGAAGCGGCTCCGGAGATGACGAACGTGTTGTGGATCCCAGCCGACAGTATCGATCGGAGCGGCGTCGACCGACAGCACGCCGATCTGGGGCCCGCAGCGGAGTTCGACACAGACGTGACGAGCGATCGACTGGTCACGCGGACGATCGAACGCGAACTCGAGGCCCTCGATGGGCAGGACCGTGAGACCCGCCTCGAAGCTGAAGTCGAGACCGTCGAGGCGGGCGTCGAAGAGCTCGAAACCAGAGAACGAACGGCCACCCGCGAGTTCGGCACCGACCAGACGACCGCCACCGAGTACGTTACCGAGCTAGCGGCGATCCATCTGGCGGCCGACCGGCTCAGGGACCGCACCGTGATGCTCCGAACGCAGGCCGACAGCCTCGATTCGAGCCCGATTGCGACCGATCGGTTCCGGACGATCGAGTACGACCTCCGGATGCTCGAAGGGCCAGTTCGCGCCCACGCAGTCGACATCCTCCGCGGGGCAACACCGCCCAACCGGGTGCTGGTCGAGACCGGCGACGAGGCGATCACCCTCGCGGCAGTCGACGACGACCAGTACCTCCGTGAGGTCCAGCGCCCCGGCATCCGCGGGGAGACGGCCGGCGAGGTGTCGGCCGACCGAGCAGTCGAGATCATCCAGACCGAGTACCCGATCCTCTGGGACCGAGGAACCAGTTGGAGCTCCGACGGGCCGGGATCGGTCGTGATGGTCGGCGTCGAGTTCAGCGGTGGCGAGCTCCGGAGCTTCGTCGACGGGCCGACCGAACGGCGGTTCATCGAACACCAGCGGCTCCCGTTGTCCGGGGTCACGACCGGCGAGTCGACGACGAAAGAACAGGACGGGCTCAACGTGACCGCCGACCAGACGTACGCCGGCGGCCCGCTTCGGCTCACGGTCACCGACGCCGACACCGGTGAGCCGGTCAATGCGACGGTAACCGTCGGCCAGAACGGCAGCGAAAGCCAGCAGGTCGGGACTACCGACGAGGAGGGGACGCTCTGGCTGCTTTCGTCCCGCGGGTCGTTTACCGTCACCGTCCTCGGCGAAGACACCGATGCGGCGTTCGTCGACGTCACCGCACCGCCGCCTGAGGCGGTCGCTCCCGGTCAGTAGTCGACGACTACTTTTGTACCATACCGGGGGCAGCCGGCCGTATGTGGCCGCAGATTCCGTTCCGCGAGTCCCCGCATCGATACTCGAACCGTGCCGGTGCGCCGCTCGTCGGCGGTGTCCTCGTCGTCGGACTGGCCGTCGTCGTCGCCACCGTCGCGGCGACCGCGCTCGTCGGCGTCGACACCACGCCCGAACCAGCACCGACGGCGGCGGTCGAACTGTCGGTCGACGGCGACACGCTGCAGTTCACCCACGAGAGCGGCGACACCCTCGACGTCCGGACGCTGTCGGTCCGGATCCTCGTCGACGGCGAGCCGCTGGCCCACCAGCCGCCGGTACCCTTCTTTTCGTCGACCGGGTTCGAGCCCGGCCCGACCGGACCGTTCAACTCCGCGAGCGACCCCGAGTGGTCGGCCGGCGAAACCGCGAGCCTGACCGTCGCTACTACCAACAGCCCGGCGATCGAGTCGGGGTCGACCGTTGCGGTGCGGCTGACGACCGACGCCGGGCGCGTCGTCCGGGCCGAAACCGAGGTGTAGCTACTCCTCGGGGACCGCTGCGACCGTGGTGATCGCCTTCGGACTCCCCTGGCTGGCCTGCTGGATGTGGTGTTCGAACTCGTCGTATCCCGCCTCGGTGAACATCCGGTCGGCCTCGTGCTCGTCGTAAAACAGCATGATTGCGTCGGCGAGCTTCTGCATCAGCACCGAGTTGGGGTAGTCGGGACCGACCACCAGCACTCGCCCACCGGGTTTGGTGACGCGTTTGAACTCTTCGAGGGCGTCGACCGGGTTCGGCCAGTACTCGATCGATCCGGAGGACCACAGGTGGTCGAAGCTGTTGTCGGCAAACGGGAGCCGCTCGGCGTCGCCACGGTGGAACTTGACGGTGTCGTGTTTGCCGAACTTGGCGAAGGCCTTCTCCATCTGGTGGATCGACTGGTCGAGACAGTAGACGTCGTCGGTGTACTCCAGTAGCCCCTCGGTGGCGAAGCCGGTGCCGCTGCCCACATCGAGGACGCGGTCGCCCTCCGTGACGGCGAACCACGACAGTGCCTCGTCCCGCATCTCGTCGTTCCAGATGAACGGGTTGATCGTGTCGTACACCTGCGAGAGATATTTGTAGAACAGGCGGGCCCGGGCCTTGTTCTCGAGGATTCCCATTGTCGACCACAGGTACGGGCGGCCGAACAATAACAGTGCGGTTTCCTGATCGATCCGGGGGTCCTGCGTCGCCGGTCGGTTCCGCAAACACCTTATACGCAGATACTGCACACACGAACGATTAGTGAGTATGCCGAGACCAGACGTTCTCAAAGAGATCAAGGAGGCCGAAACGCGGGCCGACGAGATCATCGCGGAAGCCGAGTCCGACCGCGAGGAGCGGATCGCCGAGGCCAGAGCCGAGGCCGACGAGATCCGCGAGACCGCCCGGGAGGAAGCCGAGGAGCGAGCCACCGAACGCCTTGCGGAGGCCGAGAAGGAGATCGAAGCCAGCCGCGAGGACCTCCTCGAAGAGGGCGAAGAGACCCGCCGAGCGCTCGTCGACGACGCCAGCGACCGGGTCGACGACGCCGTAGACCTCGCCTTAGAACGATTCGAGGAGGCCGTCGATGCTCAGACCTGAGCGGATGAGCAAGGTCTCGGTGGCCGGCTCCAAGCGCGTCTTGGAGTCGACCATCGAGGCGACCCACGAGATGGGACTGCTCCACCTCTCGGAGTACGACGAATCGTGGCCGGAGTTCGACCTCGGCCGCTCCCTTGCGGGGGCCGAAGAGGTAAACGAGAAGCTCGTGACCGTCCGCTCGCTCGAAAACATGCTCGGCGTCGACGCCGAGGACGTCGACGAGCGGATCGTCATCGACGAGACGGCCCTCGACGAGGAGCTCGAATCGCTCAGAGCACAGGTCAACGACCTCGACGACCGCCGCGGCGAGCTCCGGACGCGACGCCGCGAACTCGACGAGGAGATCGCCGCCGTCGAACCGCTCGTCGACCTCGGGATCGCCATCGACCTGCTGGGCGGCTACGATTCGCTTGCGGTCAGCGTCGGCGAGGGCGACCGCGAGGCCGTCGAAGCGGCCCTCGACGACAGCGAGGCCGTCGACGTCTTCGAGGTCATGTCCGCGGGGCGCACCCATGCAGTCTTCGCCAAGCCCGAAGCCGACGCCGACGGTGACGTGCTCGCCGACGCGCTGGTCGGCATCGAGTTCGCCACGCTCTCGATTCCCGACGCCGAGGGGAGCCCCGAGGCTTACATCGAGGAGCTTCAGGCCGAGAAGGCCAGCGTCGAATCCGATCTCGAAGCCATCGAGGCCGACCTCGACGAGATCAGAGCCGAGCAGGCGGGCTTCCTGCTGTCGGCCGAGGAGCATCTCTCGATCGAGGCCCAAAAGAAGGAGGCCCCGCTGTCGTTTGCGACGACCGACAACGCCTTCGTCGCCGAGGGCTGGATCCCGACCGACCGCTTCGAGGAGTTCGAATCCTCGCTAACGGCGGCGGTCGACGGCCCGCTCGACATCGACGAGATCAAACAGGCCCAGTTCAAGTCCAACGGCGACCACCACGTCGAGGACACCGACCAGTCGCCGGCTGGCGGCGACTCCCCGGCGGTCGAGGAACCCGCTGCCGCGGACGGCAGCGGCGAGCCCGAGGAGGCACGCGCCGACGGCGGCGTCGTCACCGTCGACGACCAGCCGCCGGTGGTGCAGGACAACCCCCGCGGCTCGGGGGTCTTCGAGGTGCTGGTCGGCGCGGTCGCCAAACCGAAGTACTCCGAGTTCGATCCGACGTTCCTCGTGTTCCTGACGTTCCCGCTCATGTTCGGCTTCATGATCGGCGACGTCGGCTTCGGGCTGCTCTACATGCTGATCGGCTACTACCTCTATGCCAACTACGACGGCGGCCTCAGCGACATCGGCGGCGTCGCCATCTGGGCCGGCGGGTTTACGGCCTTCTTCGGGATCCTCTACGACGAGGTCTTCGGGCTCCACCCGCTGTCGGAGCCGATGTCGACGTATCTCGGTCTGCCGGTGCTCCACAAAGGGCTGAAACCCGAGTACGCCGAGTGGGCACTCGCCTGGTTCGTCGTGAGCGTGCTGATCGGGGTCGTCCACCTCAACATCGGCTACATCCTCTCGTTCGTCGAGGACTTCGAGATTCACGGCTTCAAGGAGGCGCTGCTGGAGAGCGGCTCGTGGATCCTGATGCTCAACGGCTTCTGGATCTTCGTGTTCAGCGACCTGTTTGCCGGAGCCAAACCCGAGTTCCTCTTTACCGCCTTCAGCGGCGCGCCGTTCCCCTTCGGCTTCGAGGGCTTTCCGGTCCTCTTCGGATGGGTCGGACTGGCGATCACCGGGGTCGGACTCGTGTTGTTGGCACTCGGTTCGCTGATCGAGGCCGTCGAGTTCCTCAACATCCTGGTGAACGTGCTGTCCTACACGCGTATCGCCGCGGTGCTGCTGGCGAAGGCCGGCACCGCCTTCGCGGTCAACCTGATCGTCTTCGGGGCCTACAACGAGGGTGGCAACTACCACTTCATCTTCCTCAGTGATGGGGTGCCGGAAGGCGCAGAGGTCATGTTCGGCGGGCTGATGCCCGGCGGCACCCTCGGCATCATCGGCGGGCTGCTCGTGCTGTTCGTCGGCCACTCGGCGGTGTTGGCCCTCGGCGTGACCAGTGCCGGCCTGCAGGCGGTCCGTCTGGAGTACGTCGAGTTCTTCGGCAAGTTCTACGAGGGCGGCGGCCGGGCCTATCTCCCGTTCGGCTACGACCGCACCTACACGACGACCGACGAAT
>JAWOEO010000256.1:0-7007 GCA_046482755.1 Halohasta sp.
CAAGGGCATCGAGGCGAATGTGACCGATGCGGATGGCACCATCGATGTGCCCGAGTGGCTGCTGCCGCTGCTGGACATCGTGTTGCTGGGCCTGCATGTGCGTTACGTCGGGTGAGGGGGCGAAAGCCCGGTCTTTTTATCCGGACGACCCAACCAGTGGCTATGACACAGGCGGATCTCTCGACGTTTGCCGCCGCCGAGGCCGACGACGACTCGGAGGCGGCGGCCGCGGCCGTCGTCGCGGGCAACGGCGGCGGGCGGATCAGCGAGGTGGTCGATGTCGACGCGGCGAAGTTCCCTGACTCGACTGGGACGGTCGAGCTGATGGTGACACAGGTCGACTACACCATCGAAGGCCGCGGCAGCGACGAACACCCCGTGATCCACGTCTTCGGCCGCCGCGAGGACGGCAGTCACGAACACGTTCGAGTGCTCGGCTTCGAGCCCTACTTCTATGCGCCGACCGACTCGCTCGACGCCCCACCCGAGGAGGAGTACGATGTCGTCGTCGACAGCCGCGAGACCGATCCCGATGGCGAACCGTTCGAGAGTATCCGTGGCGAACAGCTCACGAAGATCATCGGCCGCACGCCGCGGGACGTGGGCCAGATCCGCGACGAGTTCGACCACTACGAGGCCGACATCCTGTTTCCCAACCGGTTTCTCATCGACAAGGGAATCAACAGCGGCGTCGAGGTCTCCGAGCGCCGTCTTGAGGACGACTCGATTCAGGTCCCCCACACCGAAGTCGTTCCCACCGACGTCGACACCGATCTCCGCGTCAATATCTTCGATATCGAAGTCGACGACAGAAACGGCTTTCCCGAGGACGGTGAGGAAGAGATCGTCTGTCTGACGAGTTATGACTCGTTCGACGACGAGTACGTCGCCTGGATCTGGGAGGCCGACGAGGGCGACGGCGAAATCCCCGAGGGGCTGGCCGACTACGAGCCGTATCGGGCAGAGATGGCCGTCGACGTCCGCAGTTTCGAGAGCGAAGCCGCGATGCTGGAAGCATTTATTAGTTATATACAGGCTACTGATCCGGATATTCTCACCGGCTGGAACTTCGAGGACTTCGATGCCCCGTATCTGCTCGACCGGCTCGAACTGCTCGATGGCCGAGCCGATGTCGACGAGGATCTCTCGATCGATCGGCTCTCGCGTGTAAACGAGGTCTGGCGCTCCGGCTGGGGTGGCCCAGACATCAAGGGCCGAGTCGTCTTCGACCTGCTGTACGGTTACAAGCGCACCCAGTTCACCGAACTCGACTCCTACCGGCTCGATGCCGTGGGCGAGACCGAACTCGACGTCGGCAAGGAACGCTACTCCGGGGACATCGGCGACCTCTGGGAGGACGACCCAACGCGCCTCCTCGAATACAACCTTCGGGACGTGGAACTCTGTGTCGAGATCGACCGCAAGCAGAACCTGATCGCCTTCTGGGACGAGGTTCGCAAGTTCGTCGGCTGCAAGCTCGAAGACGCCCCGACGCCCGGCGATGCGGTCGACCAGTACGTCCTCCACAAAGCCTACGGGAAGTTCGCCCTGCCGACCAAGGGCCAACAGGAGTCCGAGGACTTCGAGGGCGGCGCGGTGTTCGACCCGATCACGGGCGTCAAGGAGAACGTCACCGTGCTCGACCTCAAGAGCCTGTATCCGATGTGTATGGTGACGATTAACGCCGGTCCGGAGACGAAGGTCGACGAGGAGTTCGACGGCGAGACCTACCGTGCGCCGAACGGAAGCCGGTTCCGCAAACAGCCCGATGGGATCATGCGGGAGATGGTCGACGAACTGTTGACCGAACGCGAGAACAAGAAGGAACTCCGGAACGAACACGACCCCGACAGCCAGCCGTATGCGATCTACGACCGCCAGCAGGCCGCCGTCAAGGTGATCATGAACTGCTTCACGCCGGATACGGAGGTCATGACACCCGAGGGCGTCCAACTCATTACCGACCTCGAAATCGGTGACGAGGTCTACTCGCTCGATCCCGAGACGATGGAACTGGAGGTCAAGCCGGTCACCGAGACCCACGCCTACCCCGACTACCGCGGCGAGTTGGTCGACATCAAGACGAGCAAAACCGACTTCCGGGTGACGCCGAACCACCGAATGCTCGTCCGGAAGAACGACCGCAACGGGATCACCGAAGACGAGTACGACTTCGTTGAGGCGGGCGAGTTGGAAGAGTACTGCAACTACGAACTCCCACACGACTGGAGCTACGAGGGCGGCGAGCGAATCGAGACGGTCGACCTGACGCAGTTCGACGCGGTCGACGAATTCGAGGTGTGGGTCCAGCCCTCGGTTCACGGCCATACGTTTACGACCGAACTCGGCTTCCAACCACGGCGCGTGCCGAAAGCCGACCTCGGAAAGACCGGCTACGTCTTTTCGGCCGCGGAGTTCGAGGCCAACCGCGAGTACATCGAATCGGTCTGTGAGACGAGCTATGTCCACCTCGAACCGAACCGGAAGTGGATTCCGCGAACCTACGACGGCGACGACTTCCTGGAGTTCCTCGCGTGGTACATCACCGAAGGCAACACCTACACCTCGAAACCCAAACAGTTCGGCGAGAACTTCCGAGGCTCTTCGACGACAGTACAAGTCGCCCAGAACGCGGTTACTGACGGCGGGGCTGCTGTCGAGAGCCACCATGCGAACATCGGGAGCCTGCTCGACCGGATGGGTCTCGATTACTACACCGACAACCGGTCCTATCAGTTCACCTCGCGGCTGTTTGGACGGCTGCTTGAGACACTGTGCGGCGAGGACAGTTTCTCCAAGCGGATTCCGGACCTCGTCTTCGAGGCCAGCAGCAAAGAAAAAGAGCAGTTCCTCTCGGTCCTGGTCGACGGCGATGGCGACCGACAGCCGGGTTCGTGGCGCTACACCACGTCGAGCGAGCGGCTTCGGGACGACGTGCTTCGGCTCTGTACCCACCTCGGAATCACCGCCAGCTACAACCACGATAGCGGCTCGTGGCGGATTTACGTCACCGAGGACGCCAAGAACACCGTTCGGATGCACCGAAGCGGCTCGCGGAGTACAGCCGACGATGGCGTCTACTGTGTCACCGTTGCGGACAATCACACCCTGCTGGCGGGTCGCAACGGCAAATTCCAGTTTGTCGGCCAGTCGCTCTATGGTGTCACGGGCTGGGATCGGTTCCGACTCTACGACAAGGAGGGGGCCGCGGCAGTTACCGCCACCGGCCGGGAAGTGATTAATTTCACCGAGAGGGCCGCCAACGAGCTCGATTACGAGGTCGCATACGGTGACACGGATTCTGTCATGTTAGAACTTGGACAGGAAGTCGACAAGGCCGACGCCATCGAGCAATCCTTCGAGATCGAGGAGTACATCAACGGCCGCTACGACGACTTCGCCCGCGAGGAACTCGACGCCGATGTCCACCGGTTCCAGATCGAGTTCGAGAAGCTCTATCGGCGCTTCTTCCAGGCAGGCACAAAAAAGCGGTATGCAGGCCACATCATCTGGAAGGAGGGCAAGGACGTCGACGACATCGACATCACCGGCTTCGAGTACAAGCGCTCGGACATCGCGCCCATCACCAAACAGGTCCAGAAGGACGTCATCGAGACGATCGTCACCGGCGACGACGTCGACGCGGATATCGAGGAGGTCCGCGAGTATCTCACGACGGTTATCGAGGAGTTCCGCAACGACGAGCGGAGCGTCGACGAGATCGGGATTCCGGGCGGGATCGGCAAGCGGCTCGACGCCTACGAGACGCCGACGGCCCAGGTCCGGGGTGCACAGTACGCCAACCTCATGCTGGGCACCAACTTCGACCGCGGCTCGAAACCCAAACGCCTCTATCTCGAAACCGTCCACCCCGCCTTCTTCCGGCGGATGGAAGACGAGGAGGGGCTCGATCCCCAGCGTGATCCCCTCTACGGCGAGTTCAAACGGGACCCGGACGTGATCTGCTTCGAGTACGCCGACCAGATTCCCGACGAATTCGAGGTCGACCTCGACAAGATGCTCGATAAGACACTTAAAGGACCGATCTCGCGGGTGATCGAGGCGCTGGGGATGTCGTGGGAGGAGATCAAGACCGGCCAGACCCAAACCGGGCTCGAACAGTACTGGTAGCTGTGGTGTCAGGAACCGGGCTGTCTTTTTGATTTGAAAATTTTTCTTTCCCCATTAGCAGATTTGAAGGGGGGATTCCGTAACCATTATGGGCGTAACCCCCCACGTACCTCATACGAGGCGACGAATCACCAATGGCAACACTTGCAATCAACAACCTACACGCAGCAGTCGCAGAAGAGGACGGAGAAACGATCCTTCGGGGCGTCGACCTCGAAGTCAACTCCGGAGAGATCCACGCCCTGATGGGCCCCAACGGCTCGGGGAAATCCACTACGGCCAAGATCATCGCTGGCCACCCGGCCTACGAGGTCACCGAGGGTGAGATCCTGCTCCACCTCGACGAGGAAGACGTCGAAGACATCGACGCCGATATCGACGACGAGGACCTCACATGGAACCTCCTCGAACTCGAACCCAACGAGCGTGCGGCGCTCGGCATCTTCCTCGGCTTCCAGTATCCCGCCGAGATCGAGGGCGTCACGATGACGAGCTTCCTCCGGCAGGCGCTCAATGCCAAGGCCGAGGAACGCGAGGAACTCTTCGAGGACGAAGACGAGGCCGAAGCCGACGACGATGAGGACGACGGCTACGACACCTCGCCGATGGAAGGACCCGCCGACGACGGCGAGATCGGCGTCGCCGAGTTCCAGCAGATCCTCAGCGAGAAGATGGAGCTACTCGACATGGACGAGAAGTTCATGACCCGCTATCTCAACGCCGGCTTCTCCGGCGGCGAGAAGAAACAGAACGAAGTCCTTCAGGCCGCACTGCTCGAACCCGCCGTCGCCGTACTCGACGAGATCGACTCGGGGCTCGACATCGACCGCCTGCAGGACGTCTCCGACGGCATCAACGCCCTCCGTGACGAGCAGGGCACCGGCATCCTCCAGATTACGCACTACCAGCGCATCCTCGACTACGTCGAACCCGACCACGTCCACGTCATGCTCGACGGCAAGATCGCCAAAAGCGGCGGCCCCGAGCTGGCCGAGAAACTCGAAGACAAAGGCTACGACTGGGTCCGCGAGGACGTCTACGAGACGGCGTAACCACCAAAGATTACGCACAACTCTATAAGCAACCAAACCCAAACACAATACATGAGCTCAAACGAAGAACTCCAAGAAACAAACACCGAAGCCCGATTCGAATTCAAGAAGGAGGAAGCCTCCGCCTTCAAGAGCGAGAAGGGCCTCACCGAGGAGACGATCCGCGTCATCTCCGAGGACAAAGACGAGCCCGAGTGGATGCTCCAGCGCCGCCTCCGCGCCCTGGAACACTTCCAGAACATGCCGATGCCGACCGACTGGCCCGAGATCCCGGACCTCTCGGAGGTCGACGTCGACGAGATCGTCCCCTACATCCGACCCGACATCGACGTCCGCGGCGGCGTCGACGACTGGACGGACCTCCCCGAGGACATCAAAGACACCTTCGACAAACTCGGCATTCCGGAAGCCGAGAAGAACGCCCTCTCGGGCGTCGGCGCGCAGTACGAGTCGGAGATCGTCTACCAGAACATGCAGGAGCAGTGGGAAGAAAAGGGCGTGATCTTCTGTGACATGGACAAGGCGGTCCAGGACCACGAGGAGATCGTCAAAGAGTACTTCATGACCAAGTGTGTCCCGCCGAGCGACAACAAGTTCGCCGCGCTCCACGGGGCGATCTGGTCGGGTGGCTCGTTCGTCTACGTGCCTGAGGACACTAAAGTCGAGATGCCGATCCAGGCCTACTTCCGGATGAACTCCGAGGGGATGGGCCAGTTCGAGCACACCCTCATCGTCGCCGAGGAGGGCTCGGAGGTCCACTATATCGAGGGCTGTTCCGCGCCGAAGTACTCGGCGTTCAGCCTCCACTCCGGCGGCGTCGAGGTCTTCGTCAAGGAGGACGCCCCCGTCCAGTACTCGACCGCCCAGAACTGGTCGAAAAACACCTACAACCTCAACACCAAGCGCGCCATCGTCGAGAAGAACGGCCGCATGGAGTGGATTTCAGGCTCGATGGGCTCGAAGGCCACGATGCTGTATCCGGCCTCGATCCTCAAGGGTCGCGGCGCATCGGACAACCACATCACCATCGCCTTCGCGGGCGAGGGCCAGAACATCGACACCGGCGCGAAGGTCTACCACAACGCCCCCGAGACGAAGTCGACCATCGAGTCGAAATCGATCTCGAAGGACGGCGGCCGGACCAATTATCGAGGATTGGTCCACATCGCCGACGGCGCGGAGAACTCCTCGACTGCGGTCGAGTGTGACGCGCTGATGTTCGACAACGATTCGACCTCCGATACGATGCCGTATATGGAGATCAACGAGTCGAAAGTCGACGTTGCCCACGAGGCAACCGTCGGCAAGATCGGCGACGAGGACATCTTCTATCTCCAGTCCCGTGGCCTCGACGACGACGACGCCAAGCAGATGATCGTCTCGGGCTTCATCGAGCCGATCACCGAGGAACTGCCCATCGAGTACGCGGTCGAACTCAACCGCCTCGTGGAACTGGAGATGGAGGGCTCGCTCGGATGAGCGTGCAGGTACCCGCCAGCCTCTCGGCCGAAACCGTCGAGGAGATCTCCGAGGCCCGCAACGAGCCCGAGTGGCTGCTCGAACGGCGACTCGACGCGCTCGATGCGCTCGACGAGCTCGAACTTCCCGACGTCATCCAGACGCCCGGCCGGCGCTGGACCGACCTCGAATCCCTCGATTTCGAAGGGTTGGTCGACCCCCTCGACCAGTCGGATGCGACCGAGCGCGTCGACGCCGAGGGCGCAACCGTGCTCTCGTTTGTCGAGGCGCTCGACGAACACGAGGAACTCCTCGAGGAACAATTCGGCTCGGTCGTCGACCCCGAGGAGAACTACCTGACGGCGC
>JAWOEO010000134.1:0-3271 GCA_046482755.1 Halohasta sp.
GGACGGCCGCGAAGGTGTACGGCAAGCGGATCGGCTGCTCGTCGGCCACTGCGTCGACCACGTGCGGATAGGCCGCTTCGGCGAACGCCGTGATGCTCTCGTCGTCGACGCCCTCGTAGTAGGCACGTTCAAACCGATCGTAGTCGTCGACTAACTGGTCGAGCCGAGAGAGATCCAGGTCGCGAGCCTTCTTCGGATCGAGTGCAAAGAAGTAGCGGACGACCTCCGGTTCGAGCAACTCAAGCAGTTCGGTGACGGTGACGATGTTGCCGGCCGAGGAGGAAAGGGCCTCGCCGTTGAGCGTGAACCACTCGTAGACCATCGGCACCGGCGGCTCGATATCCAAGACGTTCTCGGCGATATCGACGCCGGAGGGCCACGAGCCCTCGGCGTGGTCCTTGCCGAACGGCTCGAAGTCCACACCGAGGACCTGCCACTGGCCGGGCCACTCGAAGCGCCACGGGAGTTTCCCTTCGCGGAAGGAGGCGGTTCCCTCGTGGCCACAGCCGTCGATCGTGTTGTCGCCGACGTCCATGTCCGTACAGACGTAGTCGACGGTTTCGTCGTCGAGATCGATGTGCGTGACCGTCTCGGTCAGTTTGCCGCAGGCCTCGCAGACCGGGTTGAAGGGGACGTAGTCGCCATCGACTTTGGCCTGGTATTCCGAGAGGACCTCGCGGGCGGTGTCGGCGTGTTCGAGGACATGGGAGACCACGGGGTCGAAGGTGCCATCGGCGTACAGCGCGGTGTTGGAGTGCATCTCGATGTCGACGCCGAGTCGGTCGGCGTCGGCCTCAAGCAGGGCCGCGAAGTGGGCGGCATAGGAGTCGGCCTCGCCGAACGGATCGGGGATATCGGTGTAGGGTTTGCCGAGGTTCCGGCCGAGTGCACCCGCGTCGACCTCGCCGAGGCCGACGATCCGTCCGTCGGCATCGGCCAGTTTGCGGGGGAGCTTGCGGAGGGGGTCCTTGTCGTCGCTCGTAAAGACCTGTCTGACCTCGTGGCCGCGATCTCGGAGCACTTCGGCGACGAAGTAGCCCCGCATGATCTCGTTGACGTTGCCGAGGTGGGCGACCCCCGACGGCGAGACGCCGCCTTTGACGACGATCGGCTCGTCCGGATTGCGGGCCTCGATCTCGTCAGCAATCGTCTCCGCCCAGAAGTCCCGGTGGGTCGTCGACGCCGCGTCGTCATCGTCGGCCGCGAGCGTGTGCGGCGACTGGTCGTCGTCGCTCATTCGGTCTCGACCCAGAGGGCGGGTTCGCTGCTGCCCGGCGGGATCACGTCGGTGCCGGTGTGATCGCCGCGGAGCACTGCCGACTCGATGTTCGAGGGCTCGGAGCCGTCGAGGACAACCGTTCGCATCTCCGACCGTTCGAGGAGTTTGGCCGCCAGAATGTCGACCGGGGCCGACGCGCCGGCATCGCGGCTCATCGGCACGATGAGGTCGACCAACTCGGCGGGCGACATCGTGGTGTACTTGATCGCCTCGGGATCGGTCTCTGGATCGGCGTCGTAGACGCCGTCGGTGCTGGTCGCATACACCAGCAGATCGGCCCCGACGTACTCGGCGAATGCCGCCGCCACCGCGTCGGTCGTCTGGCCGGGCGTGATCCCACCCATCACCGAGATGTCGCCGCGTCGGAGGGCATCGCCCGCGGCATCGTAGTCGGTCGCCGGGGCGGGTTTCGCGTCCGATCCGAGAGCTGATATAAGTAGTCGGGCATTAATCCGGGTGACATCGATCCCGAGCTGGTCGAGTTGGACCTCGTTCGCGCCGAGGTCCCGCGCCGTGGAGATGTAGTCGCGGGCCACGCCACCGCCGCCGACGACGACGCCGATCTCACAGCCGGCTGCCGCCAGCGACTCGATGACCTCCGCGTGGGCGGCCACGCGGCTCGAATCGAGGTCGGGAGCCAGAATACTTCCACCGATCGAAATGACGACTCTCATTGCAGTCGGCTAACTCCGAGTTGGCCTTAAGCGTTGTCAAGCGCGTACTCCGGCCGTCGGTGTCGACTACAACACTAAAGGACGACGGGCCCCCCTATCGAGCCATGCAAACCCTGTGTATCGTCGGCGAGGACTGTCTGTCGGCAGCCGAGACTCTCGCCGACCGCTTGAGGACCGCCCGCGAGGGACGGGTGGCCACGGTCGACCACACCGGCGACCAACCTATCGAGGCCCCCGAAGACTCCGCCGAGGGACGGTTCCGAATCGGCAGCGACGGTCAGTGGGTTGGAGCCGGCCGCGACCGCTCGGTGACCGATCTCCTCGACTCGCTGGCCCGGCGCTACGACTACGCAGTCGTTGCGGGGCTGGTCCACCACCGGCTGCCGACCGTTGTGTTGGGCGACGCCGAGACGCCCGCCAGCACCCCCGTTGCCGAGGTCGCGTCGACGGTCGACGAACTCGATATCGACTCCCTTGTCGACCGGATCGACGAACTGGAGCCGCATATCACCCTCGAAACGTTGGTCGACCGGATCAAAGCCTCGCCACTGGCCGACCGCGCGGGCGCGATTGCGACGTTCACCGGCCGAGTGCGAGCCAAAGACGACCCCGACGATGACCGGACAGAACGACTCAGTTTCGAGAAATACGAGGGAGTCGCCGAACAGCGACTCGACGCGATTAGGCAGGACCTAACCGCGCGAGAGGGGGTGTTCGAGGTACTGTTTCACCACCGCGTCGGCCGCGTCGACGACGGCGAGGACATCGTGTTCGTCGTCGTGCTTGCGGGTCACCGTCGGGAGGCGTTCCGAGCGGTCGAAGACGGGATCGACCGCCTCAAAGACGAAGTGCCGATATTCAAAAAGGAGTCGACGACCGACGGCGACTTTTGGCTCCACGAGCAGTAACCCGCGCGCCGTCGCGCGCGCCGCGACCGCTCCAATATGGAGGCCGTCGACGCCACAACGGCCCTCGATCCGCCCACCGAGGTGGTCGACAATCCCCCGGTCGACATCAGTCGGCGCGTGTCGAAATATAGTATTAGCGCCGCCGATAAAACGTCTAACTCGTTCTGGGCAGTTCGTGAAGCGTACCGTTCGGGACGGTTTAGGACCGTCGACGGCGTGAATCGATCCGAAATCCGACCAACGGTCTGGCTTATATAACAGCCATGGTGAACAAGCTGGGATCGAGGATCCATGAGCGCAACCACACCTTCCACGGACGTCACGCCGGAGTCGCCAGTCGACGGGAACCCGAAGGCGGAGTACCTCCGTCAGTACCTCCGCGAGCAGGTCGCCGCGGGCGACCGGTATTT
>JAWOEO010000198.1:0-4242 GCA_046482755.1 Halohasta sp.
GTTCGGACCAACGAGGCCGACCAGTTCGCCCGCTTCAGCGGTCAGTGAGACGGCCGAGAGGATCTCGGTGGCTCCGAAGTCGACCGAGAGTTCGTCGAGTGCCAGTACGGGCTCGCTCATAGCTCGTGGACCTCCCGGCTGCGGAGCAGATAGAGAAAGAAGGGCGCACCCAGCGCGGCAGTGACGATGCCAACCGGGATCTCGGTCGCGCCAGCGCGGGCGATCGTGTCGGTCAGAACGAGGAACGACGCCCCCGCGAGCGCCGACGCGGGCAACAGCACCCGGTGGTCGGGGCCGACGACTAGCCGGACCATGTGGGGGACGATCAACCCGACGAAGCCGATCACCCCGGAGACGGCGACCGCCGCGGCGGTGAGCACTGCCGAGACGGCCAGCAGGATCCGCTTGGTGCGTTCGACCTCGACACCCAGCCCGTGGGCGGCCTCCTCGCCGAGCAGCAGAACATTGAGATCACGCGCGTAGGCCAGGAGGACCCCGAACAGCACCGGGACGACGAGCAGCGTCACCGTCACGTCGTCCCAGCCGGCGTTGCCGAGGTGGCCCATCAGCCAGTGGACGACCTGTCGGAGGCCGTCGCCGCTCTGCAGTTGGAGGAAGGCGATCACCGCACCCAGAAAGGCCTGGATGGCGACCCCCGCGAGCAACAGCGTTGCGACCGGCGTCCGGCCGCCCTCGGTGGCGATGGCGTAGACGCCGAAGGCCGCCAGCAGCGCGCCAGCGAAGGCCGCCCCCTGCAGGCCGAGGCCGAAGGGGATCGCCACCGGGACGACCAGAAACGCGACGGCCCCGGCGGCCGCCCCCGAGGAGACGCCGATGATCGAGGGGTCGGCCATCGGGTTCCGAAAGAAGCCCTGCATCACGGTGCCGGCGGCTGCCAGCGCGAAGCCGACGCCCGCCGCCAGCAGGATCCGCGGCAGCCGGACTCTCATTACGATCGTCCGGTGGGTCGTGTCGACGGGATAGGCGAACGGCGACTGCCACTGGATCGACGGCGTAGGCAACTGGAGGACGCCGCCGGCCGAACTGCCGGTCAGTTCGATCCCGGTCGGCACCGCGACGGCGTTGAGCAGCACCTGCAGCACGGCCAGCGGGTGGATCGACACCGGGCCGATCCCGGCGCTGACGGTGATCGCCACCCCCAGAGCGGCGGCCAGTGGGACCGACCACCCCACCGCACGCTGGCGTGCGTCCATGACTGAAAGCCACCTTGGAGTAGTGAAATACTTATTGACTTCCCACCGAAGACGGGACAATGCATCAGTATACACGTCTTCTCGTTCCGCTCGTCGTCGTGGTCGCGCTGTTGGCGATCGCACCCGCGGGCATTGCCGCACAGCCAGCCGACTCGACCAACCAGTCGGCGTTTCCGGTCACGCTGACCGACGCAACCGGGACCGAGGTAACGCTCGACGAGCGCCCCGAGCGCGTCACGACGACGAACCCCAGCGCCGCACAGGTGATGTGGGAACTCGACGCCGACTCGCAGGTCGTCGGTCTCACGCAGTTCGCCCACTACCTAGAGGGGGCCGAAAGCCGTCAAAACGTCTCATCGACCGAACTCGGGGTGAGCGTCGAGCGCGTTGTGGCGACCGAGCCGGACCTCGTGCTCGCGCCGAACGCGACGAGCGTCGAGACCGTCGAGGCGTTGCGCGAGGCCGGACTGACGGTGTATCACTTCCCGGCAGCGACCGACTTCGAGGACGTCGCCGACAAGACGTCGACGGTCGGCCAACTGACCGGCAACGAGCAGGCCGCCCGCGAGACCAACGCGTGGATGTGGCACAACGTCGAGGCGATCGAGTCGATGACGGCTGAGGCCGACTCGCCGCGGGTGCTCTATCCGCTTTCGGGTGGGTTCGCCGTCGGTAACGAGACGTTCATCCACGAGATCATCGTCGCTTCGGGCGGCGAAAACGTCGCTGCCGACGAGTTCGATGGCTACGAGGTCCTCAACGACGAGACCGTCCTGACGCTCGATCCGGAGGTGCTCATCGTTACCGACCAGACCGACGGGCAGATCATCGACTCCGACCCCTACGCACAGACGACTGCGGGGGAAACCCAGCGGGCGGCATCGCTCGAAGTGAGCTATCTCAACCAGCCCGCCCCGCGGAGCGTGGTCTACTCGACACGGAACCTCACCGCGCAGCTCCACATCGAATCGGTCGGTACTGACACGGCGACCGCCAACGAGTCGGCTGCCGAGAGCACTGGCGTCTCGGCTCCCGGCTTCGGGCTGGCCGTCGCGGTGATGGCGCTGCTCGGCGGGAGCCTGTTGGCCCGGCGTCGCGTGCGATCCTGAGCCGCCGCCGGAACGGTCGACAGTCGTAACGGTATTACCGCAGGGTCACCCTCTCCCGTGTATGGTCGAAAACGTGCTGTGGCCCGCCTACTTCGACGCCGGGCTCACCCGGTCGGAGGGCCGACGCGTCCCGATGGATCTCGCCGTCGAGGAGCCGACGGTCGACGAGATCGCCGACGCCGTCCAACAGGTCGGCTACGACGCGGTGATCGAACGCGAGAAGTCCTACTCCCGTGAGTTCGGTACCCGCGGCCGGGTGCTGGTCAAGGGGGCCGACGACACCAAAAACGACCTCGTCCAGGCGATCGGGGCCTACGTCGACCTGCTCCGCGAGTAATGCGCCGGATTGGCACCGTCGACCGAACCGCCCAAGGGTTGGCGATCGTCGGCGTCGAGAGCGACGACGTCCCCGACATCGGCCTCATGGTCGTCGACGAATCGCTGTCTACTGTCGGCCGGATCGTCGACGTCTTCGGGCCCGTGGATGGCCCCTACGTGGCGATCACGCCGACCGGCCCGTCGCTGACCGACCTCGTCGGCACGAAACTGTACGCCCGCTGAGCGGCCGGGAACACAACGCCCAAACCCCCTCGGCCCAATCCGATGATATGTTTCCTCGGGAGTACCGCGGCGTCGCGGGTGCTGTCCTGCTGTTTCTGCTGATCCAACTCGGCTCGCTCGCATTGGTCCAGACCTTCTTCGAACAGGGGTATCAGACCGTCGAGAACCCTAGCGATCCGACCAACAGCCTCCTGTATATCGGCGCGATTCTGGTTGCAACGCTTGGCTTTCTGGCCGCCTTCAAGTACGACCTCGATTGGATCGTCCGCGTGGTCATCGTCGCCACCAGCGGGCTGCTGTCGTGGTACGTCTTCAGCGCGCTGCTGCCGTCGGTCCTCGCCGCCGGCCTCGGCGCGGCCGTCGCGGTCGCGCTGTGGGTCTACCCCGAGTGGTACGTGGTCGACACCGCCGGCGTGCTGATGGGGGCGGGCGCGGCCGGCCTGTTCGGGATCACCTTCGGGCTTCTCCCGGCGCTGGTGTTGCTGTCGGTGCTGGCGGTCTACGACGCGATCAGCGTCTACGGCACCGAACACATGCTCGATCTCGCCGACGGCGTGATGGATCTCCGGATCCCCGCTATCCTCGTGATCCCGCTGTCGCTGTCGTACTCGCTGCTCGATGACGACCCTGAGACGGGCGATCAAGCGGCCGAAGACGAAGACGGAGCACCCGACGACAGTGATGCCGACGCCGACGAGGACGCCGAGGACGACCGTGACGTGTTCTTCATCGGGCTCGGCGATGCGGTGATTCCGGGGGTGCTGGTCGCCAGCGCGGCCTTTTTCTCGCCGGCCCCGCAGTTCGCGGTGCCGATCATCGAACTCAATCTCCCGGCGCTGCTCGCACTGCTCGGCACCCTCGGCGGTCTACTCGTCCTCATGCGGATGGTAATGAAAGGTCGCGCCCACGCCGGGCTCCCGCTGCTCAACGGCGGGGCGATCGGCGGCTACCTGCTCGGCTCGCTGCTGGCGGGGATCTCGCTGGTCGAAACAGTCGGCTTGACCGGCATCCTATAACAGTAGTCGCCGACTACTTTTCAGTCGTCGATGCCCTCGCGCACCTTCACGGCCATCCCGCTGTCGAACTCGGCCATCCCGTCGGCCGACAGTTCGGCCCGGCCCACGGCCAGCAGGTCACCGCGTTCGTGGACGACCAGCACCTCGTCGTCCGGTCGGACGGCAGCGTCGACATCACCCACGAACTTCGCAAACACGTTCTTGCCGTCGCGGACGAAGGGTTCGGATTCGTCGTCGACGACCACGCGGTTCGCCGGAGCCGGGAGCTCCAGGAGCCGTCGGCCGCCGGCGATCCCGAGGGTAAAGCGGCCGTCGACGCCGTAGGATACCAGCCGCGCGTCA
>JAWOEO010000227.1:0-11377 GCA_046482755.1 Halohasta sp.
ACCAGGCTGTGGGTGAAGGAGGCGCACTGGATTGTTGAGCGCGAAGGTCAGGGCGTTTGGAAATCGTTTTTGATGTTCGATGACGAGATTGACCGGGAGTGCGGATTGCCGGTCGAGACGGCACCACTGCGCCCGGTCAACTGGCCCGCCGTATCGCCCAGCACGACGTCGACGTCGTTGGCCTCGGCGTACTCGACGGCGTCGTAGATCACCGCGGCGGGATCGCCGCCCTGCTGGTGGGTGATGATCTTCCGGTCGAGGGCCTCGGCGTGCTGCTGGAGCTGTTCGTTGGCCCCGGCGCGGTAGGTATCACCGTTGGCCAACACCGAGGAGTAGCCCCGATCGGCGAGGTACTCCGAGAGTTTGGCGATCGAGGTGGTTTTGCCGACGCCGTTGACGCCGGTGAAAACGATCGTGACGGGGGTGTCGGCCGCGGCGAGTCGCTCCTCGAAGTCGAACTGGCCGACGCTGATGACGTCCACGAGGGCGTCGTGGAGCGCGAGTTCGACGAGTTCGCCGGTCGTGTCGACCTGTTTGCGGGTCTCGCCGATCATCTTCTCGCGGACGGTATCGAGGATCTCCTCGGCGACGCTCATCTCGACGTCGCTTTCGAGCAGCGCCATCTCCAGTTCCCAGAGGGGGTCTTCGAGGTCCTCCTCTTCGATGATGATCTTCCCCGTGGCGAATGCCGCCACGCGTTTGAGGGTGCCCGGCCCGTTCGACTCGTCGTCTTCGTCGTCTTCGGCCGGGGTCGCGTCGTCGGCCTCGGGAGAAGCCTCAGCAGCGGCGGTTTCGGTGGCGTCGGCCTCGGTGGCGTCGGCTGCTGTGTCGACCCCTTCGGGTTCGGCAGCCGCTGGCTCGGTGTCTGTAGGCGATTCTGGCTCCGGTGTCGACTGAGCGGCCTCGGTCTCGGCGTCGGTCGGTTCCTCGGCGTCGTCGGCCGCCTTCTCCTCGGCGGTCTCCTCGACGTCGGACCGGAACTTGCTCAGTTTGTCTTTGAGTCCATCGAACACGGCTGGAAAGAACTTCGGGTCGGGGTGTTATTCGTCGTCGGCCTGCTGTTGCATGGCCTGCATCTGCTGCATCTGCTGTTGCTGCATGCGCTGTTGGATGGCTTGGGCCTGCTCTTCGAGGGTATCGGCCTCCGCTTCGAGCTCGTCGATCTCGCTTTCGAGGTCGTCGACCTCGTCGTCGATCGCCGCCTGTTTGAGCCGCATGGAGTCGACGGCGGTGTCTTGGTCCTGCTCGGCCGCATAGCCGCCGCCGAGACTGACGATAACCTCGTCGATGTCCTGAATTTCGGCACGGAGGTAGGCGTCGCCGCCCAGCGGGACCTGCACCGTCGAGCCGCTGTCGAGGGTCTCGAGAGCCTCGATCGCCTCGTCGATCTCCGAGCGTTCGGTCGTGAGTTCGGCGATCTCCTCGTTGAGCTTGGCGATCTCGGTGTCGAGGGCTTCGAGCTGCTGTTGGAGCTGCTGGAGCTGCTGGCCGCCGCCACCGCTGGCACCGCCTCCCATCATGCTGCGGATACCTCTTCGATCGTGACCTGCGTGCGTTTGAGACCGTGTTCGCTGCCGAACTGCGAGAGCACGTGCTCGCGGGCGACGGATTCGTTGACGGCCTCGATATCCTTGGAGAACGATCGTGGGCCGTCACGACCGTCGAACTGACCACGAATAGTGAACTGACTCATACCAACACGGTCCGGCTGCGACCCGGAAGTATCTTCCTACTCGGGGATGGTGTGGGAACCGACCGCGCGACCTTACTCCAGAAAGCCGAGGGTGTCTTCGATCCGACCCAGCTCCGGGCCGGTGGTGTCCTCGCCGACGAGGTAGCTCTCGTCGTTGGCGACCAGTCCCGACCCCAGCAGGGGCGTCCCGTAGTTGATCGTCCCCAGATCGGCATACACGTCGAGGTGCTCCTCCAGCGTTTCGAGTTCCGACTCGCTGGCAGCCGGATGACAGAGCACGCCGGTGTTGTTGGCGACCGCCGCCGTCCCGACGGTGTCGACGTCGCCGAGGCTCCCCCGCAGTACCGGCACATCGAGGGCCTCTTTGACGGCCGAGACGGCCTCACGGGGGAGGTCGGGATGGACGTACGCGCCGTAGTCGTTGGCCAGCACGACGTTGCCCGCAGCGTTGATCCGGCCGGGGAGTTCGACGACCGGCCCGTCGACGGCGGCCTCAAGGCGCTGGGTCTCCCGGTCGGTGACGCGGTTCGAGACCAACAGGCCGTGTTCGTTGCCGACCGCGAGGGAGCCGACCGTGCCGGAGCCGCCGACGGTCGTCGCCACTGGCTCGACGCCGAGTTCGGCGGCCATCGAGTCGACCTGCTCGTCGGGGGCGTCGTGGCGGACCAACAGACAGTCAGGCGTGACGCGGGCGAAAACGCCGATGTACGGCGAGCCGGCGACTGAAAGGCGAAGCACGCGTTAGGCGACTTCGGCTTCGACGATCGCCTCGTCGTCCTCGACGAAGCGGGCCGCACGCACCCGGAGCTTCGACGGCGGGTTCTGCCGGCCGTTCGCCCAGACCGTCTCGTTGATCGATGGGTCGAGCCGGACCGCCTCGCCGTCGACGTTGAAGTGCTGGGCGAGGTGCTCGCGGACGAGCTTCATCGCGCGGTCGGCACGCTTCTGGGTGGCGACTTTGCGGACGTCTCGCAGCGGGACCGTTACGACGCGTTCTTCGAAATCACTCGTACTCATTGTTACTCGTCAAGGCTGCTGCGCCGCCAGTTGCGACGTTTGGGGTTTCGGGAGACCTGCATATCCGTCTTCATCATGACCCACATCGGGACACGCGTGTTCTGCCGTTCGTGTTTCGCCAGCCGCTTTTTCTGTGCCTTCGTTTTCTTACCCATAGTAGCATACCCTCTTACTCGGCGGCTTAAAATCCTGTCCATCCCGTACCGTGGTTAGGCCCTCTAGAACTTCTCTAACAGCGATTCGTAGAAGCTCGCATCACTGGCCTCCCCCGCGAGCTTCTCGACGATCAGCTCCGGTGTCGACCGCGCCAAGTGATCCTTCACCGGCGAGCGGTCGACCTGTAGCTCGCCGTCGTCGAGCCCGGTCGCCCGGATCCCGTCGACGGCCACCGCGATGTCGGCTGCCTCCCGGATCCCGTCGGCGAGATGCGAGACGAAGACGGCGGTCGCCCCCTGCGTGTCGAGGGCCTCCAAGATCCCGGCGATGATCTTCGCGCTCGCGCCGGGTTCGGTGATCGACTCCAACTCGTCGACGAGGACGAGCCGCCCCTCGGCCCCCGCCACGAGGTCGCCGAACTCCCGAACCGTGCTCTCGAAGGCCCCCGCGTCCAGGGTGCCCTGCGATTTGGCGTAGTAGTGGAGTTCGGTGAACCGCTGGAGCCGGACCGACTCGGCGGGGACCGGCAGGCCCATATGCGCGAGGATCACGATCAGTCCAACGAGATCCAGCAGGGAGGTCTTCCCACCGGAGTTGACTCCGGAGAGGAGGGTCACGCCCTCGACGCCGTAGTCGACCGGCTCGACGGCGTCGAAGCCGACGTCAAGCAGCGGCGACCGCCCCCCAGTGATCTCGAAGCCCTCGTCGACGAATTCGGGGAGCGTACAGTCGAAATCCTGCGCAAAGCGGGCGATCGCCAGCTCCACGTCGAGTTCGAGGGCGTTCCGAACCAGCCGGTCGACCGGCTCCCGGAGGTCGGCGAGGTCGGCGGCCAGCTCGCTTTTCAACGTCGAGGCCCGCCGGTCGCGGGCGGCGGTGAGTTCGTTTTTGAGCCGGGAGACCGCGTCCTCGCGTCGGCTGATCGGGAAGGTGGGGTCGCCGCCGAAAACCCGGTCGGCGAGTTCGCCCTCTTCGGGGGCCAACGAAAGGCTCTCGCGGAGATGCTCGCGGGCTTTGTCGAGTGCGGTCTCGAAATCCGCATCGAGTTCGCGGGCGAGCAGCGAGTCGACACGCGCACCCTGTTCGACTAACGAGAGGAAGTCCTGGCCCTCGATGGTGACGTTACGCTCCTGGATCACCTCCCGGAGGTAGTCGTTGGCGACCGATTCGGCCGTGCCGACCGCCGCGTCCAGATCGTCGACCGCCACCTCCAGCCGGCGGAGTTCGTCGTCGCCGACGATCGTGCCGTCGTCGTCGACGCGAGAGAGGCCGTCGTCGAGCGCGTCGAGCGCGCAGGGCGGCTCCAGTCCGGCCAGCCGGTGGACCGCCGCGGCGGCCTCGATCGACTCGCGGTTGGTGGCGAACACCGACAGCAGGCGTTCGGGGACGACGGTTTCGGGTTCGTCGAGCGCGTCGGGGCGCACCCGCACGTCGCCGTCGACGTCGATGCCGGCGAACGACTCGTCGAGGACGAACACCGTCGCATACGAGCGGGCCAACTCGTCGATGTCGCGGGCGTCGTCGACGACTTCGGCCGACAGCTCCGGCATCCGGTTCTTGGCTTTGGCATACTGCTCGGCGTCGGCGGTCGCCAGACACCGGTCCCGAACCCGGAGTCCGGAGGGTTCGGCCAGCGGGTCGACGCCGGCGAGCGCATCGAGCACGTCGGGATTCGGGTCGTGGGTCAGGGCGCGGTCGACCAACTCGCGGACCTCCTCGATGCGGGACCGACAGGAACTGGGATAGAGGGTTTCGAGCCGTTTTTCGGCGTACTGGGTGACCGCCCGCCGTTGGAGCAGCGACAGCGCGTCGTCGTACAGCGATCTGGCGCGGTCGGTCGACAGAACGCCACCGGGGTCGTCGTGGCGGCGCTGGATCGCCCCGCGAGCGATGGCGGCGGCCCGCCCCTCGGTGATGCCGGGAGCCGACGCGATGGTCAACACGTCGCCGGATTCGAGGGCGGCCGTCGGCTCGTCGAGTTCGGCGAGCGCCGCCGCGGTCTTCCGGCCGACACCGGGGATCGATTCGAACTCCATTCGCCTGCCAGTCCCACTGACAGCGACTAAAAGTTGCGGTTGAAAGGGGGAGTGACGCCCGCCCCACGGGCGCCCCACAGGTGGCCGAACCGGGCAGCGACACCAGCGCGAACAGGTCGGTCACGCGGCACCGTCGGCCCACGGCGTTGGAGTGTGGTGGTCCACGGTAGTCCGACGGCGATCGACAGTTATTGGCTGTCTGTCACTACCCGACCGTGTGAACGGTATCCAATAGTATGAGGGTTATGGCCACAGGTCACTCGCCGGACGGGCGGCCGAACAACGGGCTTTTGGGCCGCGGCGGCTAGGTCGGGCTATGACTCCCAGCGAAAAGGCCGCGGCCCTGCGGGCGGATCTCGCCGACTGCGAGGGCGTCCTCGTCGCCTTCTCCGGCGGCGTCGACTCGGCGGTCGTCGCAGCGCTGGCCCACGAGGCGCTGGGCGACCGGGCGGTCGCCTGTACGGCCAGAAGCGAGACGCTGCCGGCGGCCGAACTCGACGACGCACGGCGGGTCGCCGAGGAGATCGGCATCCGCCACGAACTCGTTGAGTTCTCCGAACTCGATAATCCGGATTTCGTCGACAACGACGGCGACCGCTGCTACCACTGCCGGACCATGCGGCTCGGCAAGATGTACGAAGCCGCCCGCGAACTCGGCATCGAAACCGTCTGCGACGGCACCAACGCCTCGGATCCCGGCGAGGGCCACCGCCCCGGCCTCCGGGCCGTCGAGGAACTCTCGGTGCGCTCGCCGCTGCTCGACCACGGGGTTACGAAGGAAGAAGTGAGGAAAATCGCCGACAACCGCGGGCTGTCGGTCGCCGACAAGCCAGCGATGGCCTGTCTCTCCTCGCGGATCCCGACCGGGCTCGACGTCACCGAGACCAAACTCACGCGGATCGAAAAGGCCGAACGCCTGCTGCGAACGTGGGGCTTCGAGCAGTTCCGTGTCCGGGATCACGACGGCCTCGCCCGGATCGAGGTCGACCCCGACGAACTGGCGGCGGCCCTCGACCCCGAGTTCGCCCGCGCAGCCCGCGAGCACCTCTCGGATCTCGGCTTTGACCACGTCACTCTCGACTTGCATGGCTACCGCACCGGCAGCGTGAGCCCTGCCAGCGACGACCTGACCGAGGCCGCCGACCTCGACCAACAGTACCCGACCAACTGAGGCGGCGCGGTCGACCGACGCTCCCCGATCGAGTCCCCACGGTCGGCGTCGTAACAACCCGGAGGCTGTTCACCCACGTTTATTTCATGGTTGGATATACAACATTTGTGAACATATCCTCTAAATCAAATTCGATAACTACAGACATACTATTAAATCGACACGGCACGCATAATGGGTATGGCAGGCGCGCAGTCGGCCACAGAGGCCGACGACAGTGAATCAGCAGTCGCAGCGGACGAGATCAGCACAGCCCTCCAAGAGCTCCAGGACGCCACCGAGGAGATCGCTCGGCGCACCGACGGCATCGCGGAGATGGCCGACGAACAGAGCGACGGGATGCAGCAGGTACGCAGCGAGGTCTCGAACCTGAGTGCCGCCGTCGAGGAGGTGGCGTCGTCCTCCGAGGAGGTGGCCGCCGAGAGCACCGAGGTAAACGAGCAGGCCAAGAAGGGCCGCCAGTCGGTCCGGCGGGTCGACGAGGCGATGGGCGACATCGAGGACGCCTCCGAGACCGTCGACGAGCGTGTTCGGGCGATCGACGACCGCGTCGACGAGATCGACTCGCTGGTCGAGGTGATCAACGACATCGCCAACCAGACGAACCTCTTGGCGCTGAACGCCTCGATCGAGGCCGCCCGCGCCGGCGAGGCCGGAGCCGGCTTCTCGGTTGTCGCCGAGGAGATCAAGAGCCTCGCCGAGCAGTCACAGACCCAGGTCACCGAGATCGAGAGCATGGTCGAGGGGATCCAGTCGGAGACCGCCAGCGCGGTGGTCGCCCTCGACGAGAGCGACGCGAGCGTCGACGACGGCGTCAAGGAGGTCGAAAACGCGATGGCGAACCTCGAAGCCATCAGCGACTCCGTCGAGGAACTCGACGCCGGTGTCTCGGAGGTCGCAGCCGCGACCGACGAACAGGCCGCCAGCACCGAGGAGATCGCGGCGATGGTCGACCAGACGGCCTCGAACGCCGTCGAGATCACCGACGAGACACAGGACATCAGCGCGGCGGTCCGCCAACAGAACCGAATGCTGCTCGATGCCAGCGACAGTATCGAGGGGCTCCTCGACAACGACGACGACCTGCTGGATTCCTAGCGCGGTCAATCCCGACCCGGCCCGGTGTCGAGATGGTCGGTATCGTTTTCGACCACCACGTCGACCCGGTCCCCGTCGGCGACCAGTTCGTTGATCGCACAGTTGCCCTGTTCCTGATCGAGAACCGTCGACCGAATATCGAGGCCCCGCACCCAGCCGAGCACGAGGTACAGCGGGCCGCCGTGGGTGACGACGACGGCGGTTTCGTCGGGCCCGAGCGACGCCCGGAGGTCGTCGACGGCCGCAAGCACCCGCTCGCGTTGGTCGAGGAGGCTCTCGCCGCCCTCGGGGCGAGCCTCGGCGGCCGTGGAGCCGACCTCGCTCAACGTGTACTCGGGGTGGCCGAGGAACAACTCGCCGTAGTCGAGGCCCTGGAGGACGCCGAAATCCCGCTCCCGCCAGCGCCGGTCGGTCGTGAGCTCACAGTCGACGGCTCTGGCGACGGGGCGGGCGGTTTCGAGGGTTCGGCGGAGATCCGAGGCGATCAGCCGGTCGACCGCGTATCGCTCGGCGAGCCGTTCGGCCAGCGCCGCGGCCTGCTCGTGGCCGCGGTCGGTCAACGGGACCGGGGCCCACCCTTGGACCCGACGCTCGCGGTTCCATTCGGTCTCGCCGTGCCGGACCAACACCAGCCGCGTCATACCCACCCCTCTCGTCGACAGGTCGTAACGCTTGCCTTCGGTCCCGACCGAGAAGCTGGTATGCCAGTCGAAGTGAAACTCTACACCCGGGCCGACTGCCACCTCTGTGCGGAAGCGAAAGCGACCATCGAAACCGTCGCCGAGGAGGTCGACACGCCCGTCACCATCGCCGAGGTCGACGTCGACACCGACGAGACGCTCCGGGCGGAGTACGGCGAGCGGGTCCCCTACGTCTTCGTCGACGGCTGGCCCGCGTTCAAATACGAGGTCGACGCCGAGGAGTTGCGCCGGCAGCTACAGGACGCCTAGTTCCCGGTCCACCGGAGCAGCGCGAGGGTGCCCTCGAAGAGCCCGACCATCGTCAGGGTGACGATGATGGGGGCCATCCCGGTCGGGTCGGGGCTGAAGAGGAAGGCGATCCCGAGGAACGCCCCCCAGAAGATGAGCCGCTTGGCCTCCAGCCACTCCCGAGTGACCAGTCCCATCATGATCGCCAACATGATGAACAGCGGGATCTGGAAGATGAGCGCCATCCACCCCATCAGGATCAGGATGAGGTTGAACGTCTCCTGGAGCCCGTAGGCGACCGTCGCCGCATCGCCGGTGTACTGGGTGAAGTAGTCGAAGATGAACGGCAACACGAGGAAGTGGGCGAACAGCACGCCACACACCCCGAGGACGAGGCTCGTCGGCACCGACGCGAGGTAGTAGCGGCGCTCGGTCGGATAGAGGCCGGGCCGCATGAACCGGTAGGTCTGGTAGACGAACACCGGCAGCCCGACCACCAGCCCCGCGAGGCCGGCGACTTTCAGCTTCGTCAGAACGAACTCCAAGGGGCCGTAGAGCCGGGGGCGGTTGGCCGCCGCCTCGGGAATGTGGGAGGCCCACAGGAAGTTGATCGTCTCGCCGGCAAAGGGGTAGGTGAGGATCATCACGACCCCGGCGACCAGAAAGACGATGCCGAGCCGCTTCATCATCTCCTCGATGTGGTCGGCCAGCGGCATCTCCTCGTCGGAGGCCGGGCCGTCGCTCACGAGGCCGTCGTCGACGCTGGGCGTGTCGGTCCCATCGGCCGGCGGCGTCTCCTCTGCCGGTAACCCCGACTGGGCGGTCCCGCCGTCGGTCGACGGCGGGTCGGCGTCCGGCGAGTCGGGATACTCGGCCATACGGGTGTAGTAGATCCCCGTGTCGTTATAGGCCTTTTCCGATGCGTCGAGCGGCTGGCGGACTGAGATCCGGGTCGACGGAACCGACGGGTCGACGGGCGGGCGACGAGCGTAGGCGAGAGAAAAAGTTGATAACGGCGAGTCGGCTTCCTACAGTCATGTCTAGCGCGCTCGATGCGGACACCAGGCAGACGCTTGGCGAGACGGCTGCCACCGGTCGTGCGATGCTACGGGCCGCCCAGAAGGACCTCCAGAAGGTCTTTATCGCCTTTCTGATCGGCTTCGTCGGGACGTTCTACGCGCTGCGACTCTACGTCTGGGAGTTCCTCTACAACGTGACCGAATCCCGGATGGCCGACGACGTCGGCGAGAGCTTCGAGGTGATCGCCCAGACCCCCTTCGACGTGATCCTGCTGCAGGCCAAGATCGGCCTCATCGTCGGGGTCATCGTCTCACTGCCGGCGTTCCTGTATTTCGCCCGCGACGCTCTCCGTGCCCGCGGCTGGTGGCCACAAGCCCCCATCGCCCGGTGGAAACTCGTCCTGCTGGGGCTGTTTGCAGCCGGCCTCTTTACCGGCGGCGCGTTCTACGGCTACAGTGTCTTCTTCCCCGTTATGTTCGGCTTTCTTGCTGGGTTCGGCTTCGATGCCGGGCTGAATCCGAGCTACTCGATCGTCATGTGGACGGAGTTCATCGTCCTACTGACGATCTCCTTCGGGTTGGCCGCCCAGATGCCGCTGGCGATCACCGGGCTGTCGTACGCCGAGATCGTCCCCTACGAGACGTTCCGCGACAAGTGGCGACACGCCGTCGTCGGCATCTTCATCTTCGGGGCGGTGTTCTCGCCGCCGGACCCTTTCACCCAGATCATGTGGGCCGTCCCGCTGGTGGTTCTCTACGGGATGAGCCTCTATCTCGCAAAAGTCGTCGTCACCGCCAAACGCGGCAGCGAAAAGATCGATGTCCCCGGCGCGGCCCGACGACACTGGAACGAGCTCACCGGGCTCCTCGTCGGCGGGTTCGGCCTCGTCTATGCGTTCTACGCCTACGGCGGCGTCGACGCCGTCAACGGGCTGTTAAGCCGGGAGATCTCCGTTCTGTCGACGACGATCGCCACGAGCTACCGGCTCCAGCCGGCCGGCGAGGGCCTCGGCGTCGACCCCGGAGTGGCGATCGGCCTCTACGGCGGCCTGCTGAGCCTCACGCTCGTGTTGGTGGGGTTGGCCTACTTCGTCTACGCCGAACTCGACGCCGACGTGATCGAGACCGATCTCGGCGATCCGACCGCGATCGACCTCGCGGAGCTGGACGCTGCCGGAATCCGGGCGGCCCCACCCGAGGCGTTCGTCGACCTCGATGAGGACGAGGCGATGGCGATGGCCAGCCAAGCGCTGGAGGCCGACAACCCCGAGAAGGCTCGGGCGATCGTCGACCGGTTCGACGACACCGAGGCCGAACGCGAGGCCGCAGCCGAAGCCGCCGCCGAGGAGGAGGGCGACCTCGGCGACCGTGCCGAGCGGGCCGGCGATTCGTTCCTCGATGAGTTCACCGACGGCGAACGGGATACCGACGACATCGGCGGCTACTACACCGACATCGTGTTCATCCTCGGGACGCTCCGCTCGCGGTCCTTCCGGCTCGTGGTGACGTTCATCGCCGCCATGGTGGCAACGTTCATGGCGTTCTACGTCGGCGGGCTGGGGGTCATCAGGGACAACTTCCTGAGCCGGATGCCGCCCCAACTGGTCGACGAGACGACCCTCGATATCATCACCCTCCACCCCGTCGAGGCGATCCTGTTTATCGTCAAGGTCTCGGTGCTGATCGGCGCGCTGGCGGTGCTGCCGATGGCGGCCTACTACGCGTGGCCCGCGCTCAAGGAGTTGGGGGCTGTCCGGGGCCACCAGCGGGTCGTCTTCCTGTGGGTCGGCTCGCTGACCGCGGGGCTCCTCGGCGGCTTCGCGCTCGGCTACTTCTATGTTGCCCCCGCGGTGATCTCCTATCTCGTCGCTGATGCCACCGCCGCCGAGATGCTGATCACCTACCGGGTCAACGACTTCTTCTGGCTCATCATCTTCACTACCGCCGGGATCGGCCTGCTGACCGACCTCCCGATCCTGATGGTGCTGCTCAACCGGGCGGGGATCCCCTACCGGGCGATGCGAGGCCGGTGGCGCGAGGTGACGATCGCGCTGCTGACCGTCGGCGCGCTGCTCACCCCGGCCGATATCACGACCATGTTCCTCGTCACGGTGCCGCTGATGGCCGCCTACGGCGTCGGACTGGCCCTCCTGTTCGTCGTCACCGGCGGCGGTCGACGGGATCTCGCGCCGCCCGCCGAAATCGTCTCGTAGCGACCTGTCACCAAACGATTCATGTAGCACTGCAGGGACGATAAC